>NZ_JBFBCE010000013.1:0-83905 GCF_040689595.1 Streptosporangium sp. NPDC051023
CTCGCCACGTATCTCGTGAACAGCGCCGACAGCGTGGTCTTGCCACTGCCGCCCTTACCGACGAATGCCACCCTCACGACGACGATCCAATCTGAGCACGTCAACAATGGATTCGCGCCCAGGCTGCCATCGCTCAGTCAGGAAAGCATACCCCGCACTTGACTATCATCCGATGGTATGGCTGAGGCCGGTTCAGCGGTCGCGTCGGGTGACAAGACGGGCGAGCGCTCCCAGCTCGGCGGCGGGCCGCGCCATGGAACTCGCGGCGTGCAGGTGGCGCAGCGCCCGCGCCAGAAGCTCGTCGGCCTGTGCCTGGCTCCACGCCCGCCCGCCCACGGCGTCGACGAGCCCGGCGGCGTGAACCAGGTCGGCGTCGGTCAGCGGGTGTTCTCGATGGTAGAGCCCGGCCAGCTCCCGTCCCGCGGGAGTGGGGGAAGCGAGCGCGGCCACCACGGGGAGGGACTTCTTACGGCTCCGCAGATCCGAGTAAACCGGCTTACCGGTCACCTCGGGATCCCCCCAGATGCCCAGCAGGTCGTCGACCAGCTGGAACGCCAGTCCCAGGTCGCTGCCGAAGGCGCGCAGGCGCTCGACCTGTTCCGGGGTACCGCCGCCGAACAGGGCGCCGAGCGCGCAGGCGCATCCCAGTAGCGCGCCCGTCTTGCCCGCCGCCATGACCAGGCACTCGGTCAGCTCGACGTCCTGACGCCTCTCGAAGGCCACGTCCGCGCTCTGCCCTTCCAGCAGCTCTTGGATCGCGGCCCCGAAGCTCCGGGTCGCCTCGGAAGCGACTCGCTGACCGTCCGCGGAGAGCACGTCGAAGGCCAGCGCCAGCAGGGCGTCTCCGGCCAGGATTGCCGGGCTGATCCCGAAGACGGCCCAGGCCGTGGGGCGGTGCCTGCGGGTCCTGTCACCGTCCATCACATCGTCGTGCAGGAGCGAGAAGTTGTGCGCCAGCTCGACGGCGACCGCCGCGGGCAGCGCGGCGGCGGCACTGCCTCCCACCGCCTCGGCCGCCAGCAGGACCAGCGCGGGACGGATCGCCTTGCCGCTGTCGGCCCGGGTCGGCTCACCGCACTCGTCCCACCAGCCGAAGTGGTAACCGGCGATGCGCCGCATCGACGGAGGCAGCGTGTCGACCGCCGAGCGCAGAGCGGGCTCGACCGTACCGCGGCTCCACAGGAGCACCGCACGCGCCGAGCGCCCCTCCACCGCGCCCTCACCGGTCACCAGGCCTCCCTCGGTGACAGCGTCGACCATCAGACCCCCCTCCGCCGCGCTCCCACCGGTCACCGGACCTTCTCCGGCGACCGTTCCCGCCATCGGGCACCCCTCTGGCACGACCTCCCCGGTGACCGCTCCAGAGGAGGCCCATCCCTCGGCGACGGTTCCCACCGGTCCTGTCGGCGCGAGCCTCTCAGCCGTGGCCCCGGCCGCCGGACGCCCCTCAACCGCCGTCATGTCCGTACCCCCTCGTAACGGCCGGTCACGAGATCGGACTCCCCGCCCGGCGCGTCCGGGTGGGCGCACGCGCGCGAAGGCCTGTCGCCCGTGGCGCCGAACCCGTGCCGGTCCCGACGCCTGGCCCCGTCCGGCCGGTAAAACTCGAATTCGGGCGTTACCGGCCGGCGCATCCGTTTTCCGAGGTGCGTGCGCGCCATTTCCAGATGAGGATTCCACCGTTCCGGACTCCGCACGGAGAAAACAGGGGGCTCGAAATACCGCATGACCCGCTCTCAGTGTCCGAGTTCGACGTCTTCGAGGATTCCGAGGGCGTCGGGAACCAGGACCGCGGCGGAGTAGTAGGCGCTGACCAGGTAGGAGATGATGGCCTTCTCGTTGATGCCCATGAAACGGACGGACAGGCTCGGCTGGTATTCGTCTGGAATGCCCGTCTGGTGCAGGCCGACAACTCCCTGCTCCTCCTCGCCGGTCCTGAGAGCGAGGATCGACGTGGTCCGACTGCCGGTGATGGGAATCTTGTTGCAGGAGAAGATCGGGACACCGCGCCAGGCGGGCACGCTGTGGCCGCCGATGTCGACACCGAGGGGGTAGAGCCCTCTGCGGTTGCACTCCTGGCCGAACGCCGCGATGGCGCGGGGGTGCGCGAGGAAGAGCTGCGTCTTCCTGCGACGGCTGAGCAGCTCGTCGAGGTCGTCAGGGGTCGGCGGACCGGTCCGGGTGTGGATCCGCTGCTTGAGATCGGCGTTGTGCAGCAGGCCGAACTCGCGGTTGTTGATCAGCTCGTGTTCCTGCCGCTCGCGCAGCGCCTCGATGGTCAGTCGGAGCTGCTGCTCGACCTGGTCCATCGGGTCGTTGTAGAGATCCGCGACCCGGGTGTGCACGCGCAGCACCGTCTGGGCGACGCTGAGCTGGTACTCACGGGGGCCGAGCTCGTATTCGACGAACGTACCCGGCAGGTCGGGCTCTCCGATGTGTCCCGCGGCCAGCTCGATGGCGGCCTCGCCGTACTTGTTCTGCGGCCCCTTCGGACCGGCCTGCACCTGGCGCAGGTGCGCACGCAGCGTCTCCGACTGGTCGGCCACCTCGCGGAAGGCCTCCCGGGACAGCACCATCGCCGTCCCTGCGGTGACCGCCTTGACCGTGAACTCCCACTCGCTCTGCTGGGTGGCCAGCGTCTCGTCTCCGAAGTGGTCGCCACCGGCCAGCACCGACAGGACGACCTGGTCACCGTACGGCCCCGCGCCGACCTTGTTGACCTTGCCGTGCGCGATGAGCACCACCTCGTCGGCGGGTCTTCCCGCCTGCACCAGCACGTCCCCGGCGGCGAACTCCCGCTGGGTGAAACGCTCCCCCAGCGCCTGCAGGACCTCGGGATCGTCGAAGTGGCGCAGCGACGGGAGCTCCCGCAGCTCCGCAGGCACGACCCGCACCTCGGAGCCAACCGTGGTGAAGCTCACCCGCCCGTCGCCGAGGGTGTAGCTGAGCCGCCGGTTAACCCGGTAGGTGCCGCCGGAGACCTGGACCCACGGCAGCACGCGCAGCAGCCACCGCGAGGAGATCTCCTGCATCTGCGGCACTGTCTTGGTCGTCGTCGCGAGATTGCGCGCCGCGTCCGTGCCCAGGCTCAACTGCGGCCTGCCGGCATCGAGCTCCGTCACAACACACACCACCCATCCGTAATCGGATCGAAAAGAGGCCGAAGACGTGAATCAGAAAAAGGAGAGCGAGGGGTTGACCGCGACCGAATTCATAGCACCCTTCCCACCTCTGAGACGAGGACTCGGGTGCAAACCGCCATCGCGGAGCGATCCAATTTTGGAGTCACATTAAATAGCTTGTCAAGCATTAAACATCATTAAACAAAACACGAAAATCGCTATTGTCGGAAAGGTTCGACCGAACGGCGATATTGGAATTTGCAGGCGGAAACATCACCCCACCATGCTCAGTCCACACATAAGCGGTCTTTTCGGCGATGCCCTGCGGACGGAACACGGGAGCCGGTCCGGCGCCCGACCGCGGGCCCGCGCGATTCACTCCCCGGCACCTGGGTACAGAAAGATTCCCGCGGTCCGATCGCCGAGCGGCCTTCGAGGAACCGGTGAGAGACGACGCAGGGCGCCACGTCGCCGGGTTCGGTGACCGCCGCCAAGCCTCGCCTCTCCCCGCCGGGCGCGGTGAACCCTGTCGTGGTGAACCTGTTGTGAGGAGGCCAGGTGACTCAGGACGGAGAGCGGGCCAGGCCCTCGCCCCCCTGGCCCTGCGAGCCCGCCGGCATCGACGACGTCACCGTCGAGGCGCTGGGCAGGCTTTCCGAGGCACTGGAGACCACGGAGAGGGCCAGGGGCCATCTCTACTCCTTCCACCAGCTCACCGGCCACGCCGACCTGCAACTCGACCAGGTCGTCGAGCTGCTGCGCGCCGGAGGCCATCACGAGCTCGCCGACCTTGTGGCCGACGAGCTCATCGGCCGCGACGTGCTGCCCGGCCGATGGACCTTCCAGATCGTCGAGGAGTACGAGGACTGCTACTACCGCTTCTTCGCCGACCTGGAGAAACGGATCAGGGACGAGCTGGCGGACGGCCACCGTCATCTCCACGAGGCGCGGATGAAACGGCGGCGCCAGCGCTGAGCGGTCACGTGCGGGACGGAGCCGTTCAGCGCCGGGCCGTACAGTGGCGGAATGGGCATGGTCGAAACGGTCGGGCTGGTTCTGCACCCGCAGCGTGATTCGAAGGTGGCCATCGACGCCATCGTGGAGTGGGCGCGCGACCGCGGCGTCACGGTGCTCGGCCTGCCGGACGAGGTCGGGCGCATCGACTGCAGCGCCGTATCAGTCGACGCGGAAAGTCTGGTCGAACGCGCCGACCTGCTCGTCAGCCTGGGCGGTGACGGCACCATGTTGCGCACCATGCGGCTCATCACCGGCCGGTCGACCCCCATTCTCGGGGTGAACCTCGGCAAGCTGGGATTTCTCGCCGAGATCGACGTTGACGACCTGCCCCCGGCGCTCTCCGCCATCGACAACCATCACTACACCGTCGAACCCCGCATGGCGGTGCGAGCACCGCTGCCCGGTACGGGGATGGTGACCGCGTTCAACGACATCGCCCTGGTGCGCACTCCCGGCGACGGGCTGTCAGCGGTCGCGGTCGCGGTCGCGGGGCATCCCTTCGTCCGCTACGCGGCCGACGCCGTCATCGTCGCCACCTCGACGGGATCGACCGCCTACAGCTTCTCCGCGGGAGGCCCCATCGTCTCCCCGACGGTCGAGGGGTTCCTCGTCGTGCCCGCGGCCGCCCACTCGGCGTTCAACCGGGCCATGGTCCTGTCGGCCGAGGAGGAAGTCACCCTGGAGCTGCTCCCGTCGAGCGGCAGGCTGGCCGTCGAGGTGGACGGCGCGGTCGCCGGTCACCTGTCGCCGGGAGACCGGCTGACCGTCACGGCGCGGCGTGCCGCCGCATGGGTGGTACGGCTCGGCGGCACCACCTTCTACGAACGCGCCCGCCGCAAGCTCCGCGTCAACGGAAGCGCGGAGGTCGAGTAGGCTCGGCCGTCCTACGGCCCGCGGACCTCCCCCGCGCCCTGCATCCCCTTGTCGCCCGGCGGCGCGCCGCAGGAGGCCGAAACCCGGGCCCCTCGTCTCCCGCGCCGTGAGCGTGGAGACGAACTCGCCGACGAGGACGAGCCGGCGCGCGCCCGCCACCGGCCGTCACACCGTGTTCCCCGGCGTTTCCCGGGTTCCCCGGCTCAGCCGTGAGAGGAGCCGTTGACGGTGAGGATGCGTTCCTGCTGGGTCTCGATCGCGGGGAAGGTGCCGGTGTCGATGATGCCGTGCTCGTTGTAGGCGGCCTCTATCAGAGCGTGAGCGCGGGGCTCCAGCTTCCACAGGGCGCGGTACTCACGGGCGGTGGTCAGCGAGATGCCGATCTCGTGGGCGATGTCGGCCGCCCTGGGGACGAACTTCCGCTCGATCTGCTTGTCCCAGTACTCCCGCGCCGCGCGCATCAGGGCCGCGCGCTGCGCCGTGTCGACGACGGGAGGGGTCACATCGAGCATCTCGACCTCGCCCTCGTCATCATCGTCGTCCAGCACGGCCGCCGGCAGCGCGGGCGAGAGCTGCGGCGTCTCCTCGGGCTCAGGGGCCCACGGCACCGGCGGGCTCAGGTCGATCAGGGCGGAGGTGTTGTAGAGCGCCCCGATCTGGGACAGCAGCGCCTCCTGGCGGTTGCTGTCGACCGCCAGGCCGGTGTGCTCGACCGCTCGGTCCATCGCCCGGTCCAGCTTGGTGAGCGCGCCGCGCATCTTCCGGTCGGACGCCCCCGTCTCGCGGAGCGCGCGGGCACGCTTGGCGGCCAGCGCGACCCGGGTCAGCCGCCTGTGGGCGTCGACCTCGCTCGCCGTACGGTCACTGACCTCGGCGAGCCCGACGCGGACCAGCATGCGCTCCGGGGTGAGCCGCCAGTTGATGCGGTGCCGCCCGGTGATGCGGTGCCGCTCGATCGCCATGCCCCGCTCCCACAGCCACGCGGCGACCAGCGGGGCGGCGAGCCTGAAGACGGCCTCGGCGAGGCTACGGGCGTCCATGCTCGACAGCACCGCGGACAGGCCGGTGAGCGTCCACACCGCGATGCCGTCGATGCCCGCCGAGTAGTTCTCCCGCATGTTGCGGCGGGCCCGTACCGCGCTGGTGATCACCGCGACCTCGATGAACGCGAAGAGCAGCAGCCGCAGCGGGCCGTCGAAGCCGAGCACGTCACCGGAGAAGCGCCACATGCCCTGCGCGGACACGCCGGTGGCGATGCTGGCGGCGACGACGGTGAGGATGTCCTCGGCCGGGCGGGGGGCGACGTAACGATGGAAGAACTGGTTTCCGACACGGTAGACGGCTCTGAGGGCGATGTAGGCCAGGCCCAGGAGCGCCAGGCCGATCACACAGATGATGACCGTTATGACCGGCTTGTCCGACGCGAAGGCGCTGATTTGATCAATGGGGGGCATCTCACTCACTGTCCGTCAGTCTCGATGTCCGACAGGATATGAACGAGATCATTCCAGAATATCGGCAACTTGTTCGCCAAACGGGTGTTCACGTCTGTGACGGAATCGAACCGGAGTGCCGTCGCTGCGCACGTGAGGCCCCTGACGCCGGGCGTTCCATGCCTTACGGTGACTTGAAGATCACTTTCTGTTCATGGAAAGCGGTCGGCGCGGTTTCGTGACCGGAAACGGCCCCGGTTCCCGACCGTGTGTTCAGGCCTGCTCCGCCGCGAGGGTGTCCAGGATCTCCTGCCCGTACTTCGCCAGTTTGTTCTCGCCGACACCGCTGATCCCGGCCAGCTCGGCCAGGGACGACGGCGCTCCGGCCGCGATCTCACGCAGGGTCGCGTCGTGGAAGATCACATACGCGGGCACCCCCTGCTCCTTCGCGGTCGCGGCACGCCAGGCGCGGAGCCGCTCGAACACCGGCACCGCCTCCTCCGGCAGGTCAACGGGGGTCGCGCGGCGGGACTTGGGAGTCTTGGCCCGCGCCTCCCGCTGTGTCTCCCGTTGTGTCTCCCGCTGTGGCTGGCGCCGCAGCATGACCTGCCGCCTGCGGCCGAGCACCTCGGCGCTCGCCTCGGTCAGCAGCAGGGTGCCGTAGTCGCCCTCGACGGACAGCAGTCCCTGGGCCAGCAGCTGCCGTACCACGCCACGCCACTCGGCCTCGCCGAGCTCGGTGCCGATGCCGAACACCGTCAGGGAGTCGTGGCCGTGCTGGGTGACCTTGGGCGTCTGCCTGCCCAGCAGGATGTCGACGATCTGCCCGACGCCGAACTTCTGGCGCCGCTCCCGCATGAGCCTGAACACCGTGGACAGGACCTTCTGGGCGGCGACGGTGCCGTCCCAGGACTCGGGCGGCGACAGGCAGGTGTCGCAGTTGCCGCAGGGGGCGCCCTGCTGACCGAAGTAGTCGAGCACCCGCACCCTGCGGCACTCGACCGTCTCGCAGAGGGCCAGCATGGCCTCGAGGTGGGTGTCGAGCCGTCTGCGGTGGGCGTCGTCGCCCTCCGAGGTGTCGATCAGTTTGCGCTGCTGCACGACGTCCTGCAGGCCATAGGCCAGCCAGGCGGTCGAGGGCAGGCCGTCACGCCCGGCCCTGCCGGTCTCCTGGTAGTAGCCCTCGACCGACTTGGGGAGATCGAGGTGGGCGACGAAGCGCACGTCCGGTTTGTCGATGCCCATGCCGAAGGCGATGGTGGCGACCATGACGAGGCCGTCCTCACGCAGGAAGCGCCCCTGGTTCTCCGCCCGGGTGCGCGCGTCGAGTCCCGCGTGGTACGGCAACGCCTGGACCCCGTTCTCCACCAGGAACTCGGCGGTCTTCTCGACGGAGCTCCGTGACAGGCAGTAGACGATGCCCGCGTCGCCGGGGTGCTCGGTGCGCAGAAGCTTCAGCAGCTGCCGCTTCGGCTCGTTCTTCGGCTCGATGCGGTACTGGATGTTCGGGCGGTCGAAGCTCGCCACGAAGTGGCGGGCCTGCCCCAGGTTCAGCCGGGAGGCGATCTCGGCGTGGGTCGCCGGGGTCGCGGTCGCGGTCAGCGCGACGCGGGGCACGTCGGGCCAGCGCTCGTGCAGCGCGGACAGGGCGAGGTAGTCGGGCCGGAAGTCATGGCCCCACTGGGCCACGCAGTGCGCCTCGTCGATGGCGAACAGCGAGATCTTTCCCCGGTCGAGCAGCCTCAGCGTCGAGTCGACCCGCAGGCGTTCCGGCGCCAGGTAGAGCAGGTCGAGCTCGCCCGCCAGGAAGGCGGACTCGACCGCGGCGCGCTCGTCGAAATCCTGGGTCGAGTTGAGGAAGCCCGCCCGAACCCCGAGGGCCGTCAGGGCATCGACCTGGTCCTGCATGAGCGCGATGAGCGGCGAGACGACGACGCCGACGCCCTGGCGCACGAGCGCGGGGATCTGGTAGCACAGGGACTTACCGCCGCCGGTGGGCATGAGCACGAGGGCGTCGCCACCGCCGACGACGTGCTCGATGATCTCCTGCTGCCCCTCCCTGAACGAGGCGTAGCCGAAGACCCGCCGCAAAACCCGCGCCGCGTCGCTCTCCCCTGCCCCGTCCTCGTCGAGCCCGCCCGCCGCCCCGTTCAGGACGTCGTCGCTCGTCTCGGGCCCGCTCAGAGCTCCGCCGGGTGGCTCGGCGGTGTCTGCCTCCCAGCCGGGGTGGTCAAGACCGATGTCTCCGGGATCGTTCTCTGAGGAGGGCACCGCGTCATTGTATGAGGCCACGGGGTTCGCACCGGAGAGAACCGGAGAACGGCCTGCCGGGAGGAACACGGCGGGGCGCCGTGCGGGCTCGGGTCTCGCCCGCACGGCGCGTGAGGCGGCGCCGCGATCAGTCCAGCCCGAGCGCGATCCGGCTGATCCGCTCGACGGTGCCGAACTCACCGGCCGAGGCGCGGTTCTTCGTCAGGCCGACGCTCACGCCTGTCGCGGTGTCGGCGAAGGCGGCGGTCCCTCCGCTGCCTGCCATTCCGAACAGGGTCGGAGCGCCGAGTGCCGGGGTCAGGCCGATCGAGTAGCCGAGCCCCCAGGTGGCCGGTGCGCCGGTGACCTCGTCCACGCCCGTCACCGCCGGGGACGACAGCTCGCGCAGCCGGTCAGCCGAGACGAGCGCTCCGCCGAGCAGGGCGTCGTACATACGGGCGACCGCACGGGCCGTCATCGTGGCGCCTGCCGGGATGTCTGAGCCGAGCACGTCCGCGCGGTTGCCGAAGGCGGCGTCGGGAAGCGCGGCGAGGGGAGCCGCCGTGTAGCCGTCGACCACCCTGAAGAACGGGATCTGGGCCATCACCTCGGCGGGCAGCTCCACCGCGGGCCCCTCGTCCTCAAGCCTGGCCAGCCTGCCGAGCTCGGACTCCGGGACACCGAAGAACAGCTCGTCGGCCACGCCGAGCGGTCCCGCGACCTCCTCGCGGAGCACCTGCGAGATGCGCCTGCCCGTCACCCGGCGCACAACCTCGCCGAGGATGTAGCCGTAGCTCTGCGGGTGGTAGCCGAACCGGGTCCCCGGCTCCCACCACGGCGTCGCACGGGCGATCGCCGCGCACATCCCGTCCCAGTCGCACAGGTCCTCCGGCGTGGTGCCGACCGGCACCCCGGGAACACCGGTCGCGTGTGTCAGCGCGTGCCGTACGGTCGCCTTCTCCTTGCCGTGCGCGGCGAACTCCGGCCACACGTCCGCGATCCGGGTCTCGTAGTCGAGGACCCCGCGCTCGGCCAGCACGTGGACGACGGCCGCCGTCACCCCCTTACCCGTCGAGGTGCTGTAGACCGGGGTTCCTGAGGTGAAGGGGCGGCCGGTCTCCGGGTCGGCGACGCCCGCGACGGCGTCGACCAGGAGCTCGCCGCGCCGGTAGACGGCGACCTGCACGCCGCGCTCCGCCCCCGACTCGACGAGTTCGTCGATGGCGGCCTGCACATCCTTCTGAAGATCGGTCATGGTGGTTCCTCTCTCGAAAGCTCCCCCGTATGACGAGGGGCGCGCGAAAAAGGAATCGGTCCGTCTCGGAGACAGGCTCCCGAGCCCGTGGCGGGGATCAGAGCGAGGACGGAAGACCGAACCTGGGGAAGGTCTCCTCGCCGTACGTGGTGATCTGGGTGACCAGCCCGTCCTCGACGCGCAGGATTCCCAGCCAGGAGGGCCTGAAGTCCGGCTGGCCCGCCCTGCGCAGGTACGCGGCGGCGGCGGGCTGCCGGTTGGCCCGGGTGGCGAGAAGCCGCCAGTCGCCCCAGGCCTCGGGCCCGACCATCGCGGGGGTCCACGACGCCATGAACGCCTCGCGCCCCAGCAGCCAGATCGGGGCGGGCGGCATCGTCTGCCACACGTCGGCCCGCAGTACTTCGGCCAGAACGGACGGGTCCGCCTGCTCGACGGCGTCGATGTAGCGCCGCAGCACCGCGCGCTCCTGCAGGGTCGGCTCGGCGGAGGCCGCCCACTCCAGGCGCCGCGCGGGCAGGTGCTCCTTGAGCGTCGGCCTGGCGCGCTGCAGAGCACTCTTCACGGCGGCGACGGTCAGCTCCAGCGACACCGCGGTCTCCTGCGCCGACCAGCCGAGCACGTCGCGCAGGATCAGCACCGCCCGCTGCCTGGGCGGCAGGTGCTGGATCGCGACCAGGAAGGCCAGCTCGATCGTCTCACGATCGACGACCACGTCGGCGGTGTCCAGCAGCTCGTCAGGGTACGGCTGGAGCCACGGGACGGCGCCGGAGGCGGGCGGTTCGAGCCCCGGATCCGCGGCCAGGACCGGCGCGGGACGTGGCTGTGGCCGCCGGGGATGCGCCCTGAGGTGGTCCAGGCAGGCGTTGGTCGCGATCTGGTACAGCCAGGCGCGCAGACCGGTCTCGCTCCGCAGCGTCTCACGCCTGCGCCAGGCCCGCAGGAACGTCTCCTGCACCAGGTCCTCGGCCTCGTCGAAGGAACCGAGCATCCGGTAGCAGTGCACGTGGAGCTCCCGCCGGTGCTCCTCCGCCCGCTCGCCGAACCCGTCCACGCCACCGGTCTCCCCCTGGTGGACGGCCTCGGAAACGGCTGGCGTGTGGCTGATGCCGGTCATGGCAGAAAATTATAGCCATCTCTCCCACACTACGAAAAATCGCAATTCATACCCACCGGAATCAATCAGAGACAACGATGTCCCGTTACAGCAAGGTGAGTGAGGTGTTTCCACAACAAATCGCTATAGGACAAATTTCATGACAGGTAGGAAGATCCTCGTAAAAAGCGAGGAGGTATCTTGACGAGGTTCGTGTCCACCCGTGACGGGAGAACGCTCGCGGTCGAGGAGAAAGGGGAGCCTGAGGGAAACCCCGTGTTCCTGCTGCACGGCACGCCGGGCAGCAGAGTTGGCCCCTCACCACGCGCGACCGTGCTCTACCGCCTGGGAGTAAGGCTCATCACATACGACCGGCCGGGATATGGGCTGTCCGACCGGAGGGAAGGGAGAAGCGTGGCCGATGTCGCCGAGGACATGGCGGCCATCGCCGACCATCTGAAAATCGGGTCGTTCGCCGTGCTGGGCCGTTCCGGGGGCGCCCCGCACGCCCTCGCCTGCGCGGCGCTGCTGCCGGAGCGGACGACGAGGGTCGCGGCGCTCGTCCCTCTCGCGCCCTGGGACGCGGAGGGGCTTGACTGGTTCGAGGGCATGGCGGTGTCGAACGTGGACGAGTACACCGCCGCGGCGCTCGGCCACAGCGCGGTTTCGGCGCTGCTCTCCCCGACCGTCGAGCAGATCAGAGCCGACCCGACCCGCCTGGTCCCCGCGCTCGACCACGACCTGCCCGAGCCCGATCGTCACGTCGTGGCGGATTTCGGGATTCGCAGAATGCTGGCCCGGAACTTCGCCGAAGCCGTACGGAAGTCGGGGCACGGCTGGTTTGACGACGCCCTGGCGTTCAGCGCGCCGTGGGGGTTCGATCCTGGCGTCATCACAGTGCCCACCTTGCTCTGGCACGGCGAGGCGGACGTGTTCTCCCCCGTCGGGCACGCGCACTGGCTTGGCCGGCGGATCCCCGGCGCCGAAGTGGTGATCGAGCGGGGGGTGGCACATTTCGGCGCCCTGCGCGTGATGCCCGACATAATGACCTGGCTGACCGCGGCCTGACGTCAGAAGGGCTGGGGTTCGAGATCTCTGTTAATACGTCCCCACTCCTGGAGCTGGATCACGGTCGGGTGGGTCTCGCCCAGGGAGCGCCCCATGACCTGCAGCAGCCTGCTCCTGAGCCGCTCCGCCTTGACGATCTCACCCGCCGACCACAGGGTCACCGCCAGGTTGGCCTCGCAGACCAGCGTGTCGGGATGCGCCTCGCCGAGCTTGACCCGCAGGGCCGCCAGGGTCTCCTGCTCCAGCGACCGCGCCGCCTGGAGCCGTCCTCCGTCTCCCAGGCAGTTCGCGAAGTTGATCGCCGCGGACAGGGCGAAGGGATGGTTGGCGCCGAGACGCGCACGCAGCCCCTCCAGCACGGTCTCCGCCTGGACCGTGGCCTTCTCCAGCTCTCCGGTGCCGCGCATGTAGGTGGCCAGGTTGTTCAGCGCGATGAGCGTGCCCGGATGGTTCTCGCCGAGGGTCTCCCGGTAGGTGCGCGCGATCTCGCCGGCGAGGGTCCGCGCCCCCTCCTTGTCGCCCAGCGCGGACAGGCAGCAGGCAAGCTCCAGGGTCGCGGCCAGCGCGTCCGGCGTGCCTGCGTACCGCAGCCTGTACCGCTCGTCGGTCTCCTTGGCGAGCTGCGCGGCCTCCCGCGGCTCGCCCGCCCTGCGCAGCGAGACCGCGAGGCTCTTGGCCGCGCGCAGGGTGTCGACGAAGTTCTCCCCCAGCGACTCACGGTAGTGCTGCAAGGTGGCCTGCAGCAGATCGACCGACTCGCGGTACTGGCCGATCTCGCGCAGGTCGCGGGCAAGCTGCGCGGCGGAGAACAGGGTGTAGGGGTGGTGGATGCCGAGCACCTGGGTACGGCGCTGCAGTGTGTCCTGATCGAGGTCGCGGGCGCTGAGGCCGTCCCCGATGAGGCGGTAACCGAGCGCCAGGTTGTTCGCGGAGGCCAGGGTGCGCGGGTGCTCCTCGCCGAACAGCATCTTCCACTGCTCGTAGGTGGCCTTGTCCATCTCCAGCGCCTTCTCGTACTCGCCGAGACCGCGCAGGTCCGCGGCGAGGCCGCCCGTGGTCATCAGCGTGTGCGGATGATAGTCCCCGACCCCGCTGAGCTGCTGCTCGCGCACCCACACATCGAGGTCTCTCGCCTCCTCGTACTTGCCCTGGGAGCGCTTGACGTTGGCCACGTTGAACAGCAGGTGCAGCCGCTGCCGGTCCTGGACGCCGAACACCCCCTCCCAGTACTGCGCCAGGTCGTCCCCCAGGCCAAGGGCCTGCTCGAAGTCACCGCGCTTCCAGAGGTAGCGCACCCTTTCCGTGAGCAGCTGCCGGGTCTCCTCCTCGGTGCACTCCGTCGCCTTCGAGGGCTGCAGGTGCTGCCAGAGCAGGTCGTAGCGCATCCAGTTCTCGGGGTCGTCCACGTCGCCCTGCCGGGGCCTGGCTCCGACGAGGATGCGGTGGACCTGGTGACAGGCCTGCTGCTGCTGATCGTCCGACATCTGGCTGCGGATCACCGCCTGGACGAGGCGGTGCACCTGGATGGTGTTGCTGCCCTGGTCGACCTTGGCCAGCGCGAACCTGCCGATCTGCTGGATGACCCGCCCCAGGACGAGCTTCTCGCGCAGCGTTTCGTCGAAGGGAAGGAGCGCCTCCATCATCTCGTCGCTGTAGAGGAGCTGCATCGAAATGGGCTCGGGGGCGAAGAAGGCGCACAGTTCGAGCAGCCTGACCGAGGCGGGAGAGCTCTCCTGCAGCTGACCGAGCGAGAGGTTCCAGGTGACCGCCACGGGGTGCGGATAGTCGGCGGGCTGCCCCAGGGACAGCACCCGGGCCGTTTCCGTCTTCAGCTCCTCCAGGAAGGTCACGGCGGGCATGCCGGTCTCCGCCAGCCAGGCCGCCGCCTGCTCGACCGCGAGCGGCAGGTTTCCCAGCTCCTCCGCGACCTTCAGGGCGTCCCCTGGCGCCAGCCCGCGAACCCTGCGGCTGAGGTGCTCCAGGCTCTCCTCCTGGCTGAAGACGTCGATCTCCAGGGGCTCGGCCACGGTCGACCACGCCTGGTTGCGCGAGGTGATCAGGACATGCCCTGAGGATCCGCCGGGGAAGAGGGCCCCCAGGCTCTCCGGATCCCCGGCGTTGTCGAAGATCAGCAGCCAGCGGCCGTACGGTTCCCCGATCCGCAACGCCTGACGCACCGCCTCGACGACCTCGGAGACGGTGTCGGTGACGGGGATGCGGAGTTGCCTGGCGAGCTCCTCGAACGCGGAGTTGATCCGTTCGGGGTCCTCCGAGGAGATCCACCAGACCAGGTCGTAGTCGGCCTTGAAGCGGTGGGCGTACTCCTGCGCCACCTGGGTCTTGCCGACACCGCCAAGACCGTAGATCGCCTGAACCACCGTCGGGCGGTTGCGGCCGACGAGCTGGCCGCGCAGCGTGTCGAGCACGGGGCCACGCCCGGTGAAGGCCGCGTTGCGCGCGGGGACGTTCCACACGGCGGGCTCGCTCCCCGGGAAGCGCGCGCCGAGCGCGCTCAGGTCCAGCGGCATACCGCCGTCGGCCCTGCCGAAGGCCTTCATCAGGATCTGCGCCGCGGGCGCCTCCGGGATCCGGGTGAGGTCGGTCAGCGCGCGGTCCCCGAACGGAGAGGGGAAGCGGGACTCGGAGACGCGGATCGCGATCAGCTCTGCCTGGCCCTCGGCCTCGGCGTTCGTGAGCCGCTGCCAGACCTCGCGGCTGCGCGGAGAGTGGATGTAGGCGCCGGAGAGCACGACGATCGTCCTTGGCGAGTCCGCGGTGAAGTCGGCGGCCGCCTCGGAGTCGAGGCTGCGCAACATCACGTGGTAGCCGTACCGGTCGAGGAGGGCCGCGATCCAGTCCGCCCACATGCGGTCCCCTGAGGCGTAGCTGAGGTAGACGTCGGGCTGGTGCGCCGGCTGGCGGCGGACGAACCGTTCCAGGTGGCGCAGCCGTACGGACTCCTCCATCTGGGGAAAGGAGGTGACCTCACCTTTGGTGATCGCGCCGGTGAGACGCTCGAACGCGGAGAGCATGGAGCCCGGCCTGTTGGGCTCGTCGCCGAAGGAGGCGAGGATCTCCTCGAAGGCGTAGAAGGGGGTGTAGGGAATCTCGACCGCGCCCCAGTACTGGTCTGCCTCGTTCCGGCTCATCCCCTTGGGGAATCTTTCGAACTTCCGCTTGGCGATGCTCCGCCCCGCGTCGCACTTCTCCTTCTCACCCGTCTCGATGCGCATGGGGACGGGCAGGATGCGGATGTTGCGGTCGGCGTACCGTTCGTCGATATGCCGTGCCACCGAGGAGGTGCCCTCGATGCCCTGATCAGACAGGGTGAAGCAGGCCACGAGGATGTCCGGCATCTGGACCGTGCAGATGTCCGCGATGTCGCTCAGCCCGGTCCTGCTGTCGATGAGCGTGTAGTCGTAACAGGCCCTCATGTCGTCACGGAGCGCGTCGATGAACCGGCCTCCGCCGTGACGCTCGTAGAAGGTGTCCCAGTCGAAGCCGGAGACCACGGAGGAGTAGTCGCGGTTCTGCCGCCCCGCGGAGACGAGGTCGAGCGTTCCCTCGTCGGGGAAGTCGAACTCCAGGGAGACGGCGTGCGGCTCGACGCGGGCGTACTCGCGGTGCCAGTCACGCGGTCTTTCCCTGCCCTGGTCCTCCTCCATCACGGCCCACTGGTAGGTGGTGATCAGGTCGATGACCCCGGAGGTCTGGGCGACCAGTCCCTCCTCGAGGAAGGGACGAAAGAACTTGTGCAGACCCGGGGACTCCAGGTCCCAGTCGACGACGAGAACCCGCTTGCCGCTGCTCGCGAGGATCCACGCCGTGTTGGCCAGCGCCATCGTGCGCCCGGTACCGCCCTTGTACGAGTAGAAGGTGACGATCCGGCCCTCGCTCATGGTGGCTACTCCTCCGGTCCGACGAGCCTGGGTCTGTCGACTGTTTCGCCCTCCGGCGGGTACGCGGGGGCGTGCTTGAAGTAGTGCTGGGTCGCCTTGTTCAGGGCTTCCGGCAGCGCGATTCCGAAGACGTCCAGGGTGGGAACGTCGGGGACGGCGGTCGGCTCGGCGAGCTTGTGACCGAGTGCCTCGTTGAGGCAGGCCTTGAGCCTCGGCCGCTGCTGGACGCTCTCCTGGTCCTCGGGATTCCAGGGCACCATGACGGTGATCCACTGCCGTCCCGGCTGGTTGACCGGGCGGAGCAGCTCTCTGCAGTCGTCCCCGGCTGTCGCCCAGGGGTCGACCAGCATCACTCCCGGCGAGTGCGGCACCTTGGCCGAGAGCGCTTCCGCGTGCTCCTCCAGCGTGCCGACGTGCGGCAGAAAGCCCCGGGAACGGGCCATCAGGTCCGCCCGGTCGGCCAGGGAGCGCATGCCGCCGCTGCTGCGGAAGGGATCCCATTCGCGCGGGGTCCGCCCGTAGTGGTAGACGCCGCGTCCTTCGGGAAGGCTGTCCAGGTCGGGGGCGACCACGGTCACGGTCACCGGACGCTCGGGAGTGTGGCCCGCGAAGACGCTCGGCATGGTCGTGTAATCGCGGATCTTCCCGTACGGCATCGGCGCCGACTCGGCCACCTCGACGATCCGCTGGGCCAGGGCGAAGGTCGCGGCCTGGTAGTGGTCGCGGTACTTACGGAGCTTCATGATCCCGTAGAAACCCTCCTCCGCGTATCGCACCCCCAGCTCCGTGTGGTTGAACTGGATCGCCTGCGCGGCGTGCGGGAGGGCCGCCGCACGCACGGGAGCCCAGATGGCGGGCACGATCGCGCCGGGCCCCTCGTAATGGGAGGCGCGTCCAAGAAAGGCGGCCCATTCCTTGCCGCACTGCTCGCTCTCGAAGTAGCGGGGGGAGTAGAGGGGGACGAAAACCCGGCAGGCGGAAAGGCGTTCGGACAGTGTTTGCGACCAGTTATCCCCAGTCCGTAAATCCCTGTCTATGTACCCCGTCTCCCCCGGGAGGGCCCGGGTGAGCTGGACAATATGATCACATAAGTCCCGAAATAGCCTTTCTATCCATTTATTAGGGTCACCTCTACCGGCGAGATCATTTGAGGGCACATGCGCGTAGCTGAGGAAGAAGTATGGCCCGATGGGTTGAGCGGGCTTGCCTGGGGTGGTCATCCGCCTCCTTCTCCCGAGATTTAACTATAAGAACGCAGGCTTTGCCACAAAAGTGCCAACATCCCGATTCTCGGGAAAGGAAGATCAACGGGATAAGAAGATCAGCTCTCCTGTTTCACCCAGGCCGTGTGGTGCCGGTGGGAAAGCAGGGCCGCCTCGGCCACCGCGTCATCGGGGACGGGCTCCCGCAGCCATGGTTCGACCGAGTGGCGCATTCCGGCGACGAAGCGCGCCCCCAAAGGGGTCATGGCCCCCGAGAGGTCCAGGGTCTCGATCGCCTTCGCCGTCAGCTCCCGCCAGCGGGCGAACTGCACATCCGCGGGGACGGAGGCGGAACGGCGCCGCGTCCGCCAGAAATCGGCGACCGCGACATGGGCGTAGGTTCCCTGCAGCAGCCCCTCGAGCGGCCGGGGATCGGGCCGCCACGGCGCGTAGTAGCTCCTGGCGTCCGACTCGTCGTACAGGTCGACGATGTCCAGCACCGCACCCAGCTTGACGTGCTGGAACTCGTGGATCAGCAGCAGCGCGAGAGTCGCGGGGTCCTCGGGGATCGCGACCGCGACCGCGCCGAAGGCGTGCCGGGCCGTTGAGCTGGCGTCCCCGCCCCGATCCGGAGGGGCGAGCGGGGTCAGGGTGGACAGACCCGCGCGCAGGCCGGGGGCGTAGGCGGGGAATTCGGACTCGATCAGCGTCCACGCCTGCGCAAAGACCCGCTGCCAGGCGGCGACGTCGTCCGACGTCAGCCGCGCCGCCACCGGGTGCTCGTGGCAGTCCCGGTAGGGGTCGGTGTCCTCGAGCGTGACGGAGAAGTCACCCGCGACGAGCCGTCTCACCGGCTGCCAGGCCACCTCCGGCCTGCCTTCGAGCGTGAAGCGCCCGCCGTCCACGAGCAGCCGGGCCTCTGCGCCCCGCCCCGCCTCAAGCACACCCAGGGTCGGCAGGTGGACCAGCCCGTCAAGCACCCTGACGGTGATCTCGGCCTTGACTCCCGCCCTGATCGCCGCCGCCGCGGTGATGTTGGCGAGGTGCCCGGCGTGCGTGGCGTCCCGCAGGGACTCCACCGCCCAGACCCGCACATAGGGGTGGTCCAGCACCGTGTCGACGGCGTCCCGGTGCTCGGCGTCGAGCCGGGTGAGCAGATCCCAGCCGGGCGTGGTCGCCCGCGCGTGGACACCCGCAAGGAGCCCCCGGCGCAGGGTGCGCTGCGACTCGGCGAGGCAGCCGACGTCGCGGTCGTCGCCGTACCCCCTCGCGAGGGCGTCGATGGTGCTGTGGGGCACCGCGTGAGTCGGCATCGTGGTCCTGCTCCGGACGTGGGTGATGAGCTTGAAGAGGTCGGGGCTGTAGACGCTGGGGTTGGCGAAGGCCGCTCCGGTCCGGTAACGATGGGCGTAGAGTCCTCCGCCGCAGCTGTCGACGACCGGGCAGGCCCGGCAGGTCTCGCACAACCCGCCGAGTCCCTGTCTGCGGGCGAGGATGCCGGTGTGCGTGGCGACCGTGTCAAGATCGTGCTCGAAGACGTCGAAGCCGGTCGCGGGCGCCCCGTCGAAGGCGGTCTTGAGAGAGTCAGCCTGCTCGTAGCCACCGTCGGTCTCGATGACGACGAGGTCGGACGGCTCGAGCCCGAGCGACTCGGTGAGGCTGGAGTCGCCCCGGCTGGTGCGGATGATCGACTCGAACAGGCGCACCGGGATCCCGGCGCCCTCGGCGGACCAGACCTCGAAGATCTCGATGAGCCAGTCGGCGTACGCCGTCGGGACCGGACGCACGGGAGGGTCGTCCCAGGTGGCGTGCGGGAACAGGAAGTCGACGCGCGGGGGCTCCAGCGCGGCCAGCGCCCGGTAAACCGCCACCGGGTCGTTGGCGACGTCGATCGTGCACAGCAGCCCGGCGTACAGCTCGGGACAGCGGCGCAGCAGCTCGACCGCGGCGATCACCCGGTCGTAGCTGCTGCGCCCGTCGGCGTAACGCCGATGCCTGTCGTTGGCCACGCGATCACCGTCGAGCGAGACGCCCACTTTGACGTCGTGCTCGGCGAAAACGTCGAGAAAGCGGTCGTCGAGCAGCACACCATTGGTGTGCACCCGCAGATCGAGCGCGCACAGGCCGTCGAGCCGCCCGCGCAGCTCGGTGGCGATGCGACCGAGCCTGGCGGGGCCCGCGAGGAGTGGCTCACCACCGTGCAGCACGACGTGCACACGATCGAGAGCGTGCTTGGCGGCATGCTCGGCGATACGTTCGGCGGCTCGGACCACGGTCCGGTCCGAAATCACCTTGGGACGGCCCCGCCAGCTCTGATCCGCATGTTCGTACACATAACAATGGTCACACGCCAGATCACACCGACTATGAACCTTAAGTACGAATTGTCGGAATGGCACGAAGGGCCCGTCCACTACGGCCCCGCAGGTCAGATCGATGAATTGAAAGCCGCGACGGAGACGCGCTCAACGGGCGCGGCCCCAGGAGCGACACGCCGCACGATGCTGTCTGCATCGGTTTGAGGAACACGGTCCAACGGGACATCGCGCAGGTCCTTGACGTCCGACGCGACCTCGGACTGCTTCTCTTCGATGATATGCATAGCCCCAAACCAATGCGAACAGGCACTCGAAGATCGAATACCTAGGACAGTAATATGATAACGCTACAGCACGACCCCCCGGAATGACCTCTTTTTGGGACCGTAACCCGTAAAGCTTGACCACCGGCTCCACAAAAGCACCATGAATGCTATTTAGTCCTAAATATCCCTTTAAGCGTGAGAGGCGGCCCAGAGCATACGCTCGCGCGATATGGCCTCCTCCGCCTCATCCACGAAGTGAGCCCATTCCGCCTCCGTCGCCGGCCAGGCGGCACGGACCACGATGTCTCCCAACTCCAGGGCCGTGAGTGAGTAGGCGCTGGCGACCTGCTGGTGCTGGCGGGTCTGCAGCCACGCGACGGCCGCCGCGGCCGCCGCGCCCATGACGCCGGGGAGGTCGATGTTCAGGCCGTGATCGCCCATGGCGGCCTTGATGGTGGCGGCGACCAGGCCGAGAGCCTCAACCGTGGCCACGCCGACCAGCCAGACGGCGGCACGGCGCTCGTAGAGGTTCGCCTTCGCGCTGTACCACGCCCGCTGGTCGTCCAGCCGTCCCACCATGTAATGGCGCTTGCGCTCGTGGAGCGGGAGCGCTCTGATCGCACGCATCCCGTCGGTCACCTGAGCGTTCCCGTTGATGATGGAGACCGGAGCGATGCTGCGCAGATCAGAGGTGATCTTGCTGAACCTGCGGAGAAGAAGCCGGTCGGGAAAGTGATCGAGCTGCGGGTTCGCCCCGTCGTCTCCGCTCCCCTCCCTGCCGCCGTTCATGTCACCGTGCCGGACGTCCAGGCCTCCGGCTCCCGCGCCGTCCAGGCCGAAGGGCTCGCCGCCGACCAGATAGCGCCAGGCCAGGGTTTTGGCCGACTCCGCGGCCGCCCGCGCCTCGTACCACCGCCGGTCCGGCCGCGTCGTCAGAAGATAGACCTCGGTGACGAGAGCCACCCCCAGCGCCGCCGCGGCGATCATGGCCGTCGTGCTCAGCCATCCGGGGCCGGGGCTGAAGGAACCGCAAAGCGCGGCTATGACCAGCGAGGACAGGCGAACCCCTGTGGCGAAAAGCAATCTGCGCTGGCTGGCAACGGCCGTGCGATCGGCAGACTGGTACAGAGCGGGGAACTCGGACTCCGGAAGCACCTCCACGCCTTGAGATGAACCAAAGTCTCAAACGATGTCAAGCCCTGTTGGCACCGGGTGGCCAGATCACGCGCACCGGCATCCGGCGTCTCGTGGCCGCCTCGACCGCCTCGGCGGTGCCACCGAGGCCACGCGCGGGAAACCCGTCCCACACGGCCAGGAGCAGGTCGGCCGACTCGATCAGCAGCTCGTTCGCCGCGGCGTACGCATGGGGGGACGGCGTCTCGAAGGGCAGCCTGCGGATCTCGCGGGCCCTGCGGAGCAACACGTCGAAGGACGCCTCGCCGTACTCGCGGGCGGGGACGATGGCCTCGAGCGCGCCGCCGAGGTCGAGGACCGCGGCGGCGAAGATCTGGTCGGCGCCACCCGCCAGGCAGGATATCCCGACGAACCCGGGAGCGTATTGCCGCAGGAAGTCCCGGACCTCGGTGTCGACGAGCGAGGCCGTGTCACCGGCGAGGTCACGGTGCCCCGTGACGGCGATCCTGGTCGGCACAGGCCGGCGGCGGTGATGCTGGAGGCGTCGCACCCGTGCACCCCGCCGCCGGTCCGTATCGCCGTTCATGCTGGGGAGCGTATCCCCGTAACCTTGGGAAAAGGCAGTCCACAAAGACGTGTCGCCCGCGCTCGTGCCGCTCTGAGCTGCGACGACTCATGACGGTTACACATCGGTTTCGTCTCTCCCGAGCACGGACGCCCCGGAGGTGCTACCCGCACCCACCGGGGGACGGGCTCAGGGGGCCGGAGGCGGGGTCGGGGTGGGAACCGGGGTCGCGGTGTCCGTCGCCGTGGGGACCGGCTCCGCGGGGGGCGTCGTCGGGACGTCCGTCGGCGTCTCCGTCGGTGTCGGCGTCGAGGTCGGCGTCGAGGTCGGCGGGGTCGTGGGAGTGGCCGTGGGAGTCGGGGTCGGGCAGGGAGTGGGAGTGCGCCACTTGGCCCCGGGACGCCACTGCCTGGGAAGCCACCAGCCGCCGCCACGCCAGAGGTTCCTGCTGGGCCGCGACAGGTCGAAGACATAGGCGGCCGTCGCCGTCTCCTCCGCGGTCGTGGCGGCGGTCACCGAGACCCAGTCCCCCTGCTTGACCTCGTTGCCCCGCCTGCCCGCGAGAATCCTGGTCGAGTCGTCGATCGTGTACGCCTTCTCGAAGCCGTCCTGGCTTCTCACAGTGATCGAGTCCTGCGCCAGAGCGGTCGCCTCCCCTGTCTGGGTGAAAACCGTGAAACCGCAGCCGTCCTTCGCGGGCAGAACGAACTCGCCGTGCAGGGTGCCGGGAAACGTCAGCGGAGGGACGTACGGCGCCGCGGTGGCGGTGGGAGCCGGGGTCGGCGTCGCGGTGGCGGTGGCGGTGGGGACCGCCGTCCCGGTAGGTGTCTCGCTCGCCGTCGCCGTGGGCGTCGGTGTCTCCTGCTCCGTCGGAATGGGCGCCGGAGACGCCGACGCCGCCGAGGAGACCCCCACGCCGCCGGACGCCGCCAGCACGACGGCGGCGGCGAGGGTCAGCGGGCGTGGAACGCGCCCGCGTGGCCCGCCCGGCCCGCTCGACAGCGCTTCGTTCGGTCTATCAGAGTTCGTTGGCTTCACCATGTCCTCCATCGGGCTTGATCCGGAACCAACGGCAGCACTGAAGGAGTGCCTGTGCTCACCCCACGGGGACCGGGATCACGGCGAACCGAGACCCCCTGAGGGGCGCGGGGAAGACTTCCCGCTTCCCAACAACCCATGCGGACAAAATTTCCGATCAGCTCACAAAACCGGACCTTCCAGCAGCTCACCCCCGCGTTTTCTGAATTCGAATACGTCGAAAGGACGGGACCTCCGCTGAGCCTGACTCTGCCGGGGGCCGGAACGCGCTTTCCGGCCCCCGGCCCACGCTTTCCCAGAAGTGCCATACGCCCGAAATATGGGGTTTTAGGGGGTTCCTTGCCCCTCGTGCCGATGTCACCGTTGGGGCAGCCCTGGCCGGCCACGGCTCCTTGCGGACAAGGAGTCATCGCGTATGAACCTCAAAACCACGCTGGGAGCGGCCGCTCTCGTGACGGTCGTCGCCATGGGCGCGACGACACCGGCGAGCGGCGCGGAGACCACGAGCACGGTGTCCCGGCTCGCCACGACACACAGTACGGGCACGGGCGGAAGCCTCTCCTCCGGCCAGGCGCTCCTGGGCTCCGGCAACAGTTACTTCAACGGCAACCCGGTGACCATCCAGACCACGAACTCCGGAGGCCTGTACTCCCTGACCGACACCACCCGCCCCGGCCTGAGCTGCGGCCGTCTCAACGGCCCCGTCTTCACCAAGACGACCGACACCTGGGGCAACGGAACCGGCACCAATCTGGAGACCGCCTGCGTCGACGTCATGTTCGCCGCGCAGAAACACTGGGACATGTTGCGCAACTGGCTGGGACGCAACGGCGTCGACGGAGCCGGCCGCTCCTACCCGGCGTCCGTCGGCCTGACCGACGTCAACGCCTACTGGGACGGCACCCGCGTCGTCTTCGGCCACAACAGCGCCAACACCAACCAGCTCACCTCACTCGACCTGGTCGGCTACCACTACGGCCTCGCCGTCTACGAGAAAACCGGCGCCTACGACGGGAACGGCGCGGAGGCGCAGTCCCTCCGCCTGTCGGCCGCCGACATCTTCGGCACCTTGACCGAGCACTACGTCAACCACCCCCTTGCTCTGGACGAACCCGACTATCTGATCGGCGAGGAGGTGAACGTGGTGGGCGCGGGGCCGGTCATGCACATGTACGACCCCTCACTGACGAATCATCGGAGCTGCTACCCCCTCTCCATGATCCCACCCGCCGACGGCGGACCGCAGGACCACTGGTTCTACCTGCTCGCCGAGGGCACCAACCCGCCGGGCAAACCCGCCAGCCCGGTCTGCGCGGGCCCGACCTCGCTGACCGGCATCGGCATCCAGAAAGCCGCCCGGATCTTCTATTTGGGACTCCAGCGCAAGTCCCTTGGCTGGTCGTACGGCAAGGCACGCCTGGCCACCGTACAGGCCGCCAAAAACCTCTACGGCTGCCCCGAGATGAACGCGACCAAGGCCGCGTGGGCCGCCATCCGTGTCCCCGTCCAGGCCGGCGAGCCGACCTGCTCGATGCCCACTCCCACTCCTTCCGCTACTCCCAGTCCTCCCAGTCCTACCAGCCCTTCCGGCACCTCCCCCTCTCCCCTCGAGATCACGGTCACCCCGCCCTCGGCCAGGGTCAGCCCCGGCGGATCCACCACCGTCCAGATCAACCTGTCGCCCGGCACGGCCCAGCAGGTGACCCTGTCCGCCAGCGGCAACCCTGCGGGGACGACCGTCAACATCATCTCGTACGGTCACTCCGCCACGGCGACCATCAGCGTCTCGGCCAGCGTCCCTCAGGGCACCTACACCATCGCCTTCGTCGCGACCTCCGACAGCTCCACCAAGACGACCTATTTCACCCTCACAGTCGCGGGGGGCGACGACTAGAACCCGGTAGTCGGTGCGGGCCGGTCTCCCGGCCCGCACAACTCCAGGCCGGGGTGGCCCAACCGTCTGGCCTACCAGCCCGGTCGCCTGAGCCACAAAGCCGATGAGGGTCTGAATATGTTTTCAGCCCTCACCGGTCTCCCCGACTAAGATCTTTTCAAGAACCCGCCAACGCCGTACCTTCACAGCGCGATTCTCCCGGCCGACGCTCCAGGTCTCACCACCTTTCGTGGTGCTCCTCTCTTCTGTGGCGATCCCACCAGTCGTTCAGGTCGTTCAGGTCGCGCTGGCGCTGCTGCAGGCTTCTGTGGCAGTTGAGGCCCTTGTGGGAGACACAGCACACGAGGGTCCCGCTGAGACGGCACTGCTCCCGCGACCTGGCGACCCTTGCCGGTCACGAAGAGGCCGAGCTACAGGCCCGGGTCCGCGAGGCCTCGGCAACGTTGGAGGCCCGAGTCCTGCGGCGAGCCCCGGGGCGGCCTACCGGTTGATTTCCGCGCCGTTGGGTGTGACCTGGCCGGGGATGTGGGTGTCCGCGGGATGCTGGTCGGCCGATGTCGACAGACCGCCGGGAAGTGCCGGGGTTGCCCGGTCGGTCTCGGGAAGTTCCGGGGTTGCCCGGTCGGTCTCGGGAAGTTCCGGGGTTGCCCGGTCGGTCTCGGGAAGTTCCGGGGTTGCCCGATCGGCAGGCCGATCGCTCTCGGGAGGTGCCGGGACGGCCTGGCCGGCAGGCCGACCGGCCTCTGCGGGGGTCAGGCGTTCCAGGAAGCGGAGCAGTTCGACGGGGAAGGGCAGCACGAGGGTGGAGTTCTTCTCCGCGGCGACCTCGACGACGGTCTGGAGCAGGCGCAACTGCAGCGCGGCGGGCTGCACGGCCATCGCCCGCGCGGCCTGAGCCAGCTTCTCCGAGGCCTGCAGCTCACCCTCGGCGGTGATGACGCGAGAGCGTCGTTCACGTTCCGCCTCGGCCTGCCGCGACATGGACCGCTTCATCGTGTCGGGTAGCACCACGTCCTTGATCTCGACGCGGTCGATGTGCACGCCCCAGCCCACGGCCGGGCTGTCGATCATCAGCTCCAGCCCCTGGTTGAGCCGCTCCCGATTGGACAGCAGGTCGTCCAGATCGCTCTTGCCGATGATCGAACGCAGCGAGGCCAGCGCCACCTGGCGAATGGCGGATTCGTAGTCCTGAACGTTGACGATCACACGTACCGGGTCGACGACCCGGAAGTAGATGACGGCGTCCACCCGGACCGTCACGTTGTCACGGGTGATGGCGTCCTGGACGGGCACCGGCATGGTGACGATCTGCATGTTGACCTTCTGCAGCCGGTCGGCGACCGGCACGATCAGGGCGAGCCCGGGATTACGGAGCTCGGCCTGGACGCGCCCGAACCGGAACACGACGCCCCGCTCGAACTGCCTGACGACCCGGACGCCGCTCCCCAGCCACATCGCGCCGAGCACCAAGACCGCGATCAGCGCGGAGATGACAACGGTGATCACTTCACACCCCCATGTCTCCCCTCGGTCCCGCCGCCCCGAAGGCCCTCTGGATCGGCAACCGGTTCACCGGTCCCGCTCGTGGCGGGTGGGATCACCTGGGACAACGGACCGAACACGGGCGAGATCGGATGGCCCCGCCGGGCCAGGTCGGACGGCGTACGACGCAGGCACCGCGCGCCGGTGTCGAAAACCCGCGCAAAGCCCGGGTCCTCGATCGGCGGCCGACACCGGATCTCGCGCAACGCCTCGCGTTCGCTGTCACTGGACACGGCACACCTCCTGGAAGTGCCTGTCCGCCAGGCGCAGTCTGACCGCTTCGCCCATTCGAACAGTTCTATCGTAGCGCGATGAAAAATGCCCGATATGCGCTTTTTACCGAACAGGCCGGGCGGCCCGCACACAGCCCGGGTACCGC
Source organism: Streptosporangium sp. NPDC051023 (assembly GCF_040689595.1). NCBI lineage: Bacteria > Bacillati > Actinomycetota > Actinomycetes > Streptosporangiales > Streptosporangiaceae > Streptosporangium > Streptosporangium sp. NPDC051023. The sequence continues at coordinate 26,349 of NZ_JBFBCE010000013.1, forward strand.
GCATCGCCCGACACCACGAACCTGCGTGACGACCTGGTGGCGGTACTGCTGGAACTGCGGGCCAGTCTCACCGGTCAGGACAGCGCGCTCGTTCTCGGGCTCCTCCCTGGGCAGGGCGATGCCACAGGCATGACCCAGGAACGTAGGGTCAGCCACCATCCAGCCCGGAACAGGAGCCGTCACCATATGGGAGATCGACTCTTGAGACCGCGAATCATCCTGCGGGGAAGTGTCGAGCCGGTCCGGCCCGGGCGCCGTGGGTCAGGAGCGGCGAGTGTCGGCGAGCAGCCGTTCGCAGGCATCGAGCAGCCGCTGCCTCTGGTGCCGCGCCCGCTCGGCGAACCCCCGCTGCTCGGTCGCGTACTCAGCCCGTCCCTCGGGCGTCTCGATCCGAATCGCCCGATAGCCGAGCGAGCCCAGGTCGTACGGGCTGGCCCGCATGTCCACGGCACGGATGTCACGGGCCAGCATGAAGCAGTCGGTAACCAGCTCACCGCTCACCAGCGGCGACAGCTTGTACGCCCACTTGTACAGGTCCATGTTGGCGTGCAGGCAGCCCGGCTGCTCCAGCTCATGCTGGCTCTGCCGTGTCGGCTGCAGCACGTTGAGCGGGCGCGCCTCAGGGGTGAAGAAGCGGAACGCGTCAAAATGGCCGCACCGCACACCTCGCTGTTCCACGACCTCCGCGATCTCCTCATCGCTGAGCCGCAGCGGCCAGGCACCGTGCCGCACCTCCGCGGCCTTGTAGACCATCGCCCACTCGTGCAGGCCGAAACAGCCCAAATACGCCGGCCGTGCCGCGGTGGCGCTCAGCAGCCGCGCGATCCACTCGACGGTGGGCCCGCGCCTGTCCATCACCGTCCCGGTGTCGAGTGTGGCTCCCTCGGGGGTGTCGAGGTAGTCGCGGCCGAAGTCGCGTGCCCCCTTCAGAACCACCCCGGCGCCCGGATGCCACCGCCGCAGCTTCGCCGGCCGGTGCCCGTAGTAGGTGAACAGGAAGTCCTCGACGGGATGGGCCTCACCCCGCGCCCTGCGCGCCAGGTGCGGCGCCGCCCACACCTCGACCCGTTGCCGGTGGGCCTCCGCCCGAGCCCGCCACACTTCTGGCTCCAGAACCTCCACCGTCGAATGGTACGCGCGAGCCGGTGGTACCCGTGGCGCCCCGGAGTCCGCACCGGAACAGGGTGGTCAGACCGTCCACCGCAAACAGATCAGGCCGGGTCACGTCCGCGGAGATGGTGGGACGTGGGAGGAGGGAAGGTCTCCTCCGCAGCGGATCGGGCGGAGGTCGTCAGCCACGGCGCTTCCTGCCGGAGCGGCGGTGATCAGGTCAGCGGGAGTCAGGACCAGGTCATTCGTTGACTCTCCGAAGGGAAATCAGTACAGCGGGCGGGATTACTGTCATCCGAAGCTGAGAACTTCGACCCCGTGACCACAACGGCCGCCCCAGCGTGAGGCGGTGGCACGGGAAAGGAACTTGATCATGCCCAAATACCTCATTCAGGCGAGCTACACCGTGGACGGCCTCAACGGGGTGCTTCGAGACGGAGGCAGCGCGCGTCTCCAGGCAGTGGAGCGCATGGTGGAGAGCGTAAGTGGCCGGGTCGAGCAGATGTATTTCGCGTTCGGCGAGAACGACGTCTACATCATTGCCGACTTGCCGAGCAACACGGCTTCGGCCGCTGTGGGTCTGAGGGTTTCGGCAGCCGGTGGAGCACGGACGAAGACGGTTGTCCTTCTGACGGCGGAGGAGATCGACGAGGCCACGAGGCAGGAGGTGGAGTACCGGGCCCCTGGCGCATGACAGCGATCGCGACCGTTACCACGGTTCAGCCCCCCTGACCGGGTGAGCGATCGTTGGCGCCACGACCATCCAGCGTTGTCCGGCCCTGTCCGTGGTCGTTGTCACCCAGTTGGTCACTCAGAACAGTTCGGTGCAACGGCATTGGCCACTATGGGCAGACTCAGCGGCATCGACAACCTGGCGCCCACCGGCTACGTCACAAAAGCCTCAGACCAACGGCAGGTAGCCTCCCTTCGTCAATCAGCGGAAACACCGACTGACGCCTGTCCACCTCATCACGAACCACCACTTGACGCTCTGCAGTCTCTGCCGCCTGCCCAACCAACCCGGTAGACGGGAATGCGGGACGAAGATCCACACATCGGCGACGACGCTGTCGCCTGCGTACTCGCGAATCACGGGGTCGGGGTCGCGCAGAAGCAGCCGCAAGGTCTCCAGCGTCACGTCGTCGATCTCACCGGTACGGCGGACCATGTGCGACACGGCGGTCAACCCCTGGCAGCGAAGCTCCTGCCCGCCGGAGGCGATGGCTCTGCGCGCCCGGGGAGCAATGGCCTTGGCATCGTCATGACACAGGGACAATCCAATCACAGCCCTCCCAACCAAAGGATCGCCCCGATCAAAGGCGGCGTCGACCTGGTTGGCACACCCGGTGGGATCATGCTGAATGTTTGCCCAATCCATTAGTCTCCCGACTACGCAATCTTCGTCCGCACCCATTGTGGGCGGAATTACAGTCTTCTAGGCAGGTTATGCCCGTGGATGCAACCCGCGCCTGACCGGAATCGATACCGGCGCTGACCGGTGGCTCCGATTTCCCGTGATCCGTGGTTGTTCACACCTATCCGCAGTCGTGTCACCGAGTTGGTCACCCGGGACTCATAATCCCCGCGCGGCCCTTCGGCCCCTCGGTCCAGACATCCCGGCCGTTGCTCCACAGCTCGGAGGCGTGGTAGCCGAACCTGTCGAACAGGCCGTCGTCCTGGTAGCGGCGCAGATGCAGCATGGGCGAGTCGTGCCCGACCAGCTTGGCCAGGTGCGGCGTCACCAGCATCTCGGAGTCGAAGCGGAAGACACTCATCGCGATGTGCTCGTCGCCGTACCGGGCCTCGATGCCCGGCACCCCCCGCACCTGCTCGATCTCCGACAGGGTGATCCGAATGCGGGTGGAGACCGTCAGCGGGACGTTCTCAACCTCCTCCCGATGCCGGGTGACCTCGCTGTCCGGGTCGCCGATCAGGAAACGGATCTTGCAGCCCTGCTCGGCCTTGCGCCTGAGGACCTTGGCGAGGTTGGGGTGTTCCAGCCACAGGAAGTAGTTGGTGTATCCGGCGAACACGATCTCGTTGCGGGCCGAGGTGATCAGGCTGCGCCAAACGGACTTGGGGCAGGCCGACCGGTAAGGGTAGACGGTCAGGACCTCCCGGTCGAGACCGGTCTTCACAGTGTTGCGGATCGCCTCTGGCCACAGCACTACCGAATCAACTCCCAAAACCTCGGCGGCCGCCCACTGGTGCCGTATATGCGGGATTCGCGCCTCATCCTGCAACCAGCGTGCCACGGTCTTGACGTCCACCCCACAATGGTCCGCAAGGCGCTGATCGTTTACTTTCGCGTCCAGCATTGCACGACGTAAAGCGACATTAGCCACTATCCACCCCGGGGAAGCGAGGACGTCAGGGACGTTTTCGACTCTAACTTTGAAACGTCCTGGACGTCTCTGGAATGAGGTGGGTTCGTCACTCTCACCGAATGACGCTTACCCCATGTCAACACCCGTGATTCTGGAAGACCTCCAGGCGGCGTTCCCCGGCTGGTGCATCTGGCGAAGTTCCGAAGAGCGTCTGTGGGCCACCCGGAACGGTCGGCACCTCACCGACGAAGAAGTGGAACGTGGCCTCTGCCAGACGGTCGACGCCGACAGCGTTCCCGATCTCGCCCAGCGGCTCCGCGACCAGGAGAGGCTGGAGTCATGAAGGCCACGCACGGTTCCGGGTGTGAGTAGTTGCGGTACAGGAAATCCCGTTGAGAACGATCATGGTCGGTTAGCACACCGGATGCGGCTGCTGCTGAGGTTCGCGGAAAGCCGCCGGTTGGTCGTCGCCGCTGGCTATGGTCCGGCTCGTGCCGGTGGAGTTTCTGACTGATGAGCAGGCCGAGGCGTACGGGAGGTTCACCGAGGTGCCTACGCGCCCGGAGCTGGAGCGGTTCTTCTTTCTCGACGATGACGACCGTGATCTGATCGCGCGGCGTCGTACGGATGTGCACCGTCTGGGCATGGCGGTGCAGATCTGCACGGTCCGCTACATCGGCCGGTTCCAGGGAGAGGACCCGCTGGCGGTGCCCTGGGAGGTCGTGGAGTACCTCGCCGGGCAGCTCGGCATCGAGGACTCCTCGTGCGTGAAGCGGTACCCCGAGCGCAGGTCGACGGTGTACGAACACGCGGATGAGATCCAGGAGCGGTTCACGTACCACGACTTCACCGACCGCAAGTGGGGCCGGGAGTTCCGCAGCTTCTTGTACGGGCGGGCGTGGACGCACGCCGAGGGGCCGGTGGCGCTGTTCAACCACGCGGTGACCTGGCTGCGCAAGAACCGGGTGCTGCTGCCCGGGGTCTCGGTGCTGGCCCGGCAGGTGTCGGAGGCCCGTACGGCGGCCGAGCGGCGCCTGTACGACGCGGTGGCCCGTGCGACCCATCGGGCCGATCCCGCGCTCGCGCCGGCGCTGGCCGGGCTGCTCGACGTGCCGGAGGGCAAGCGGGGCTCGGAGCTGGAGCGGCTGCGTACGCCGCCGACGAAGACGACGGGCACCGCGATGGTGCGGGCCATGGAGCGGGTGGAGGAGATCTCCGCGTTCGCGCTGGGCCGGGTGAACCTCTCCAGGGTGCCGGTGAACCGGCTCTCGGCGCTGGCCCGGTACGGGCAGTTGAGCAAGGTGCAGACGATCGAGCGGGCGCCTGAGCCACGGCGCACCGCCTTGTTGACGGCGGTGGTGCGCCAGCTGGAGGCGCAAGCGGTCGACGACGCGCTCGACCTGTTCGCGGTGCTGATGGCGAACCGGCTGATCAGCCCTGCGCGGCGGGCCTCGGACCGGGAACGCCTGGCGATGCTGCCGCAGCTGGAGAAGGCGGCCCGCATCCTGGCGAAGGCGTCGAAGATCCTCACCGAGGAGCTGGACCTGGTCGCCGAGCACGAGACGGACCTGGACGTGGCCGCGCTGTGGGCGGCCGTGGAGGAGGCGGTGCCGCAGACGGCGGTCTCCTCGGCGGTCGCGACCATCGAGGCCCTGGTGCCGGAGGACGACAGGTCGGCCGAGGCGGCGATGCGCGAGAAGCTGGCCCTGCGCTACAACACCGTGCGCCCGTTCCTGTCCCTGCTGGGTGAGTCGGACGCGCTCGGTGCGGCCCCGGCCGGGCGGCGCCTGCTCAAGGCGGTGCGACGGCTGCCTGCGCTCTCGCGCCGCCGGGTCAAGGACCGGCCGCTGCTGCCCCGTGAGGTCGACGCCGAGCTGGTGCCCGCGATGTGGAAGCGGGCGGTGTTCTCCAACGCCAAGTTGCCCCAGGGCTCCGTGGACCGGGATGCGTACGTGGTGTGTGTGCTGGAGCAGCTGCACCGTGCGCTGAACCGGCGCGACGTGTTCGCTGCCCCGTCGAACCGGTGGGCGGACCCGCGCGCGAGCCTGCTGGACGGGGCCCGGTGGGAGGCGATGCGCCCGGACGTGCTCGCGGGCCTGTCGTTGACCGAGGACGCGGGCGAGCATCTGGCCCAGCTCACACGGGGGCTGGATGCGGCGTGGCGGCAGATGGCCGACCGCATGGAGGAGGCCGGCGACGACGCGAAGGTGGAGATTGTCGTTCCCGAGGGTGGGGGCCGCGCCACGCTGTCGGTGGACAAGCTCGGCGCGGTGGGCGAGCCGGAGTCGCTGACCTGGCTGAAGAACACCACGGAGGCGATGCTCCCCAGGATCGACCTGCCCGACCTGCTCTTCGAGGTCCACTCCTGGACCGGGTTCCTCGACGCCTTCGGTCACGTCTCCGACCGGCGCACCCGCATGGAGGGCCTGCTGGTCTCCCTGGTCGCGCTGCTGGTGGCGCAGAGCTGCAACATCGGCTTGACCCCGGTCATCGACCCGAACAACAAGGCTCTGACCCGCTCGCGCCTGTCTCACGTCGACCAGAACTACGTACGGGCCGACACCATCGCCGCGGCGAACGCCGCACTCATCACCGCTCAGTCCTCCATCGAGCTGGCCCAGATGTGGGGCGGCGGGCTGCTCGCCTCCGTCGACGGTCTGCGCTTCGTCGTCCCCGTCAAGAGCATCAACACCGGCCCCTCGCCCAAGTACTACGGCTACAAACGGGGCGTGACCTGGCTCAACGCGGTCAACGACCAGGTCGCCGGGATCGGCGCGACGGTCGTACGCGGCACCCCGTGCGACAGCCTCTACACCCTGGACACTCTGCTGAACCTCGACGGCGGGGTGAGGCCGGAGATGGTCGCCACCGACAACGCCTCGTACTCCGACATGGCGTTCGGCCTGTACAAGATGCTCGGCTTCCGCTTCGCCCCGCGCTTCCGTGACCTGAACGACCAGCGGTTCTGGCGCGCGGACCTGCCCGACGGCGACGAGTCGTCGGGGTACGGGCCGCTGGATGCGGTGGCCTGCAACAAGGTCAACCTCAAGCGGATCGTTACGCACTGGCCGGACATGCTCCGCGTCGCCGGATCGCTGATCACCAACCAGGTGCGCGCGTACGACCTGCTGCGGATGTTCGGCCGCGAGGGCCACCCCACCCCGCTGGGGGCCGCGTTCGCCGAGTACGGTCGGATCGACAAGACCATGCACCTGCTCGCCGTGGTCGACCCGGTCGACGACACCTACCGGCGGCTGATGAACCGGCAGCTCACCGTGCAGGAGTCCCGTCACCGCCTGGCCCGTGCGATCTGCCACGGCGGCCGGGGCCAGATCCGCCAGGCGTACCGCGAGGGCCAGGAGGACCAGCTCGCCGCCCTTGGGCTGGTCCTCAACGCCGTGGTGCTGTGGAACACCCGCTACCTGGATGCCGCCGTCGCTCGGCTCCGCGCCGAGGGCCACGATATCAAGGACGAGGACGTCGCCCGCCTCTCCCCGCTCAAGGACCGGCACATCAACTTCCTGGGCCGGTACCTCTTCAACATCACCGCCAGCGGCCCAGGCCAGGGACTGCGGCCCTTCCGTGATCCGGACGCGCCCGAGGAGGGGTAGCCCCCGGCATGTGTGGCCGAGTCCTGGTTGCCTACAGGGTGGTGCGGTACGGGGGAGCCAGCCATCACGCTCTCCCCGCCGACCACGGGTAGCCGGGTCAGCCAGTCGTGATGGCGAAGGGCCCGTTGTTTGCGAAGACGAGCTTGGCGAAGTTCTCGCCGATGCGGCAGTGTCCTTCGGGGCTGGGGTGGATCGCGTCCGGCAGAGGGAACTCGTCGTGGTCGCTCTCGCCGTAGAGGTCGAGTCCGTCGAGGTAGTGGAGGTTGGGGTCCTCGGCGGACCGCTGCTTGACAATGTCGGCCAGGACGTCGCGGATGATCGTGAGCGTCAGTCGCCCGGCGGCGACCTCGGCCGGATCACCGGTGGCCTTGAACTTCAGGGTTCCATCGGAGAGGTCCGGCATGAGAGGCCCGGGGGTGTTCTCGTGGGTCGGACACAGGATAGGGGAGACCAGGAGCAGGGGGGTGGTGGGGTGGCCCTCGCGGATGGTGTCGAGGAAGCCGTGGATGGCAGGGGTGAAGGCCCGCAGGCGCATGACGTCGCTGTTGACGACGTTGATGCCCAGCTTGACGCTGATGAGGTCGGCCGGTGTGTCGCGCATCGCGCGGGCGGTGAACGGGTCGACCAGCGCGCTGCCACCGAATCCGAGGTTGATCAGCTCCACATCGCCTGCGGAGGCGGCCAGGGCGGGCCAGATGGTGCTGGGGAAGACCGCGTTGGATCCGTGGCTGATGGAACTGCCGTGGTGCAACCACACCCGGCGCCCGGTCCTCAGGGCCGGCTCGACGGGGGCGTCGGTGCGCAGGGCGATGACCTCGGTGGTCTCCGCGTGCGGGAGCCAGATCTCAATGTCCTTCTCGCCGGTGGGGAGGTCGGTGAAGTGGGCGGTGCCGGCGGGGCCCGGGGTGAATTCCGCGCTCTGGGTCAGCATGTCGGTGATGGTGAGCAGGTTCCCGCCGTCCACGGTGGCCTGGGCGGCGAGGCGACCGTCGACCAGGAGGTCGTAGACGCCGTCCGGCGGGGGCGGGAAGCCCAGGTAGGCGCGCTTGGTGGGCAAGGTGTCGAGGCCGATGGTGGTGGCGCTGGTGCGGAAGGCCAGCCGGACACCGGAGGGCTGGGCCTCGGCCACGGCCAGCCGGTCGTCGGGGATCTGGCGGCGCGCCCAGGCAGGCAGCCGGTGCGGCAGCAGGCCGTGGGCGGTCTCTTCCACGTCGAGGTGCCCACGCAGGAAGTCCGCGGTGATCGGGGTGGTGATCGGGTTCTGCTCGGTGCTCATTACTTCAAGCCTCTTGATTCGGGGGTGGGGTGCCGGGTCGGTATGGGGCCCGTTGCGGTTGAGCGGCCCGGTCAGGGGGTGGATCGGCTCCGCAATGCAGTGTCGAGGCAGTCCAAGGTCCAGGCCCAGGACTGCTGCGCGGCGATGTCCGTGTGGTCGAAAGCGCCAGCCGCCTCCAGAGAGGCATAGCCGTGGAAAACGCTGCCCAGCATGCGGACCGCGTGCGTCTGGTCCGGCTCAGCCAGGTCGTAGCCACGCAGGATCGCCCGTGTCATCTGCGCATGCCGGACACCGGCGCTGGCCGCGGCGGTCTGCGGGTCGAGCCGATACCGGGCCGCTTCGTACCGGCCGGGGTGTTCCAGGGCGTAGTCCCGGTAGGCGTTCGCGACGGCTTTCAGGGCGTCCTTGCCCGCACGCCCGGCCACGGCATCGGCGACCCGGTCGGCGAGTTCCTCCAGCGCGAACAGCGCAATCCGGGTCTTGAGCTCGTGGGAGCTCTTCACATGCGCGTACAGGCTCGCCGGCTTCACGTCGAAACGCCGGGCGAGCTCGGACAGAGTCACCTGATCGAAACCGGCCACATCGGCGAGTTCCGCACCAGCGAGCGTCAGCCGCTCCGGGCTCAGTCCTGCCCGAACCACAACCATCACCTACTCACAGTACGACTATGATCAGCATACATTTACCTATGCTCTATAGGCAACGGTGTGTCCTCTTAAGGTTTGGCGCACTCTGTCGAATGGGGCGAGCGCGACGACAGGCCGCCGACGAAGCCGCGCGGGCGCCCCCTTTGATTCGCACAAACGGCCCTTTGTCCGAGCAAGATCAAGAACGGGCCGCCGGACCCCGCCCGAACCCCGATCGGCTCTCACAACCCGTTCTCACACAAAAATAGGATGGCCCCCCTTCTGAGACTTGCATTGTGCGAAAATCCGGGCCCATGACGGACCCTCAGCACTCCGCCCCGGTCGACCACTCAGACGCCGACGACGTCGAACGGCACGCCTGCCCGAAGTGCGACGCACAGCCCGGCTCCCCGTGCCGCTCGCGCTCCGGCGCGGTCACCTCCGCCTACCACACCCGCCGCTTCACAAAGGTGCCCCGCCTGAAGAAGGCACTGAAGGTACCGACCCCCGCCGACCGCGGACCGGGCCAGCCGTGGCGGCCGGGCACCCCGCCCCCGGCACCAATCGACCCGGACCCGCCGAGCGCGGACATCCGCATCGGCTACGCCCGCTGCTCGACCCTCGGGCAGGAACTCGACTCCCAGCTCGACGCGCTCGCGGGGCACGGCATCCCCCGAGACAAGATCTTCAGCGAAAAGATCAGCACCCGCATCCGCGTGCGGCCGAAGTTCGAGGAGGCGCTGCGGACGGCACGCGAGGTCAAGGCGCACGCCCCGCACTGCCGGGTCATCTTCACCGTGTACGAGATGAAGCGGCTGGGCCGCGACGCCGCCGAACTCACCGCGCTTGCCGACCACCTCACCGCCCACGGCCTCATCCTGGAGATGCTCGCCGGGCCCTTGCCCGGCCTCTACGACCCCACCGGGCCGGGCAAGCTGCTGTTCGCGTTCTTAGCCGCGATGGCGGAGACCGAGCGGGAGAACATCCGCGAGTCCACGCTGGAGGGGATCGACACCGCGGCCCGCAAGGGCAAGCACGGCGGCCGGCCCCCGGTCATCACCGACGACATGCTGCACACCGTGCTGCGGCGCCGTGCGGGCGGCGAGTCCGTCGAGCAGATCCAGCCCGACCTGATCATCCCCACCGGCAAGCGCAAGGGACACAACCCCTCGGTAGCCAGCATCTACCGGGCGCTCGCCGAACACGCCAAGCGCGAGGCGTATCCCGAAGCCGTCGAGCAGGCCCACGCCGACTTCGCCGAGCTCTCCACCCCAGACGTCCCCCGGCCCCGCCCGGGCGCCGCGGCGCTCAGCAGCTCATGACCATGATCGTTCTCAACGGGATTTCCTGTACCGCAACTACTCACACCCGGGTTCCAAGAGCCGTCCGTCTCCTTCTGACGTTGAGGCGACCACGGATCAACTCCAGGGCCGGACGCAGCTCTGCCTCCGGCAACTGGTCCACCAGGTGGTGCAGTTCCTCACGCATGACGCTCATACCGACGAGTGTAAGTCGTACCTCCTCGCGCGACAGGCCTGTTCAGCCCGCTCTCATGAGCCATGCCAAGAACAGGATCGGGGCAGTCCGGGATCCGCCCCCGGCTCTGCCCCACACCCCCTCAAAGATTCCCGCAAAGCCGCCAAAAGAGCGGACCCGTCCGGGCAGGAAGACCATCTCTCTGAGGTGATCGCCGATACAGCGAGCATCCACCGAGCGATGAGGCCCGACATCTCATCCGGAAACGCAGAGGGCTCTGACCTATTACTCCAGGTCAGAGCCTTGATGGTGGGCACTACTGGGTTCGAACCAGTGACATCTCGCTTGTAAGGCGAGCGCTCTACCGCTGAGCTAAGCGCCCCTGTTATCCCGTCGGCAGACGGGATAACACCTTACGCCACCGGAGGGGACTTCAGCACATCAAGCGACCATGCGGCGCCCGCGTCGGGGCATCCGGCCGCGCGCCAGCCGAGCAGGGCCGCGCCGAGCATGCCCGCGTTGACGCCGAGGGAGGCGGAGCGGAGCGGAGGTGCCTCGCGGAAGGTCAGGCGTTTCTGGAGGCGTTCGGCCAGGGGGTCGGACAGTAGGTGTCCCGCTTCGGACAGGCCGCCGCCCAGGACGATCGCGGCGGGGTCCAGGAGGAGCGTGTAGGTGGCCAGGGCGAGCGAGAGGGCCTCAACGGCGTCGCCCCACACTTCTGTGGCCACGAGATCGCCCGAGGCGGTCAGCGCGGCCACCCGCTCGGCCGTGGCGGGCGAACCGGTCCTGGCCGAGTAGCGGCGCCCCACGGCGGAGGCGGAGGCATAGGTCTCGAGGCAGCCGATCTGACCGCAGGCACACGGCTCACCGTCGGGGAAGACCGGGATGTGACCGATCTCGCCGCCCCATCCGGCGCTCCCGCCGTACGGCTCGCCGTGCAGGACAACGGCACCCGCGATGCCGGTGCCGATGGGCAGGAACAGGAAGTCGGAGATCTCCCTGCCCGCGCCGAGAACACTCTCCCCGAGACCACCGGTACGCACGTCGTGCCCAAGCATGACCGGTACGTCCAGCGGGACGAAGTCCTCCGCCTTGACGTTGCGCCAGCCGATGTTGGCGGAGTAGAGAGCCGCCTCCGGGGTGACCAGGCCGGGTACGGCGAGGCCGACTCCGGCGGGGAGGCCGCCGCCGGCGGTGGCGAGGTCGTCGATGAAGGAGCGAATCACCTGGACGACCGCCGCGGGACCCCTCTCACGCGGGGTGTCACGACGCTCGATGAGAACGATCTCTCCCGAGCGGGTGACGAGGCCTCCCTTCATGGACGTGCCACCGACGTCAAGGGCCACAACGAAGGAGCTCATACGCGCATCCAGCAGGTCGAAGGGAGGGGTCCGAGCCTGACCATAATGCATGGCAATAACGCCACATCACCACAGATGCCCATAAATGCGCTTAAAGCAGATTTATGAGCACTAATGAACTCGCCCCAGGACCCGGTTCAGCGCCGCCTCGACCTCGTCGGACAGCTCTTTCGACGGCCCTGGCGCGCAGGGCGTGTCCGCCCTTTCCTCGACTCTCGCGGGACGGACCGCTCCACAGGAGTGGCACTCGACCTCGCCGAGCCTGCAGATGAGCGCCACGGAACCGCACGAGGAGCACCTGTCGAGTTCGAGGTCGTGCGTGCGCTGGCAGTCCGGGCAGATGAGCACCTGGGTCTCCCCGCGCACTCCGCGCTTCCACGGACTGGCGCCGCGGACCGGGTCGGTCTGCCTGGCCCCGCAGGAGAAGCAGGGCATGATCGCCTCCGAGAGGTCGCGGCCCGCGGACGCCTTGTGAGCGCCCGCGGGCCCACCGCTTAAGAAAGTTCAGCGAGCACCTTGTGGTACTCGGCGATGTCGCGCGCCTGAGGAATCGGGTTCACGACGCTCCAGCGGACCACGCCTTCCGCGTCGATGACGAAGGTGCCGCGCGTCGCGATGCCCTTCTCCTCATCGAACACACCGTACGCCCGGGCGACCTGCCCGTGCGGCCAGAAATCGGAGAGCAGCGGGAAGGTGTATCCCTCCTGGTCGGCCCAGGCACGGTGGGTGAACATGGAGTCGACCGAGACGGTGACCACCTGGACGTCACCGGGCGCCTTGGCGACGAACTCGTCGCGGATGGCGCAGAGCTCACCGTGGCAGACGCTGCTGAACGCGAGAGGGTAGAAAATCAGCACGACTTTTTTACCCCGGTAGCCCGAAAGCTTGACCGGAGTGCCGTGCTGGTCCTTCAGCTCGAAGTCCGGAGCCGGGGAACCCACCTCTGCCGTCATGTCCAAAGGTCCTTTCATCGGATGATGGACAAGGCCATCATCCTGCCGTACGGCTCGCCCGAGCCGTACGGCAGGGCAGGACCCTATCGGCGCGCCTTGGGCGTGACCAGCCTCGTTCCCGACCAGTCGGGGGCAGCGCTGATGCTGCTCGTCTGCGAGAGACCCGCCGTCGTGGCGTCTTCCCCGATGTCGCTGGGCTCCACGTGCCCGTCGCGACCGGCCTTGGGAGTGAGCAGCCAGATCTGGCCGCCGTCACTCAGATTGGTCACCACGCCGCTCAGGGCGTCGAACAGATCCCCGTCACCGTCGCGCCACCACAGCAGCACGACGTCGACGACGTCCTCGAAGTCTTCATCGACCAGCTCGTTGCCGGTCAGCTCCTCAACGGAGTCGCGCAGATCGTCGTCGGTGTCCTCATCCCAGCCGACCTCCTGCACCACCTGACCCGGCTTGAGGCCGAGTCGTTCGGCCAGGCCGCGTTCGCCCTGCGCCTGACCCGCGGTCGCGCTCACGTTTGTCCCTCCTGCTTGAATGGCCCCGCAGCTACACGGTGCTCAAAGTGCTTCGGCACAGTCCACACGCTGTGACCCTCGGTCGTCAACGGTCGCCACGGCAACGACTGGGCTACGTATGAATTAGTCCGACAAAAATGACAAACGGACCTGGCGTTCCCGATTGTCGACGTTGAGATCCACCAGCGCGATGGACTGCCAGGTGCCCAGCGCGAGCCGCCCGGCCAGGACCGGGACGGTTGCGTACGGCGGAACGAGAGCGGGCATGACATGCGACCGTCCATGCCCCTTGGAACCGTGCGCATGCCTCCATCTATCGTCGGCCGGAAGCAGGTCTCCCAGAGCCGCGATCAGGTCGTCGTCACTGCCCGAGCCGAGCTCGATCAGCGCGATCCCCGCGGTCGCGTGCGGTACGAAGACGTGCAACAGCCCGTCACCCCCGCACGACCGGACGAAGCTCTCGCACTCGGAGGTGATGTCGTGCACCCTCTCACGGGAGCCCGTCACCACCTCGATCGTCTGAGATCTCACATACCGATCCTACGATCCGCGCTGAGCTGGGACGACGATCGAGGCCCCGCGACGAGGAAGGGGGCCGGGCAAGGCTCCCTCCCGAACAGGCAAGGCCCCCCGGCGGGCAGGGCCTCCGGTCACCCCTACCTCGCAGGCCCCTCGCTTTCCCATCCCTCGAAAGACATCGGGTGACAGCGCGGTTGGTGCCGCCCAGGCCTCCGTAAAGCACCGATGCCCATGTACCCTTTGGGTGCAATTCGTCCTACCATCGGTGGTCTAGGCCACTTATGTGTCCCTGCCAGCAGGGTCTTCCTGGTTACCGGTCAGTAGAGATGCACTTTCCGGGGTAAGCGACCAGGATGGAAGACGACCTACACCAGACAAAAGTCCATCCTCGGAAGGCGAGACCCAGTGGCTTCCGGACGCCAGCGTTTCTCGGTTATCAGCGACGGCCTACCCAGCCAGCTCCCTGATGTCGACCCAAGCGAGACCCAGGAGTGGCTCGAGTCGCTCGACAACGTCATCAAGACGGAAGGTCGCACTCGGGCCCGTTACCTGATGCTTCGCCTACTGGAGCGGGCCCGCGAACATCAGGTCGGGGTCCCCGGCCTGCGCAGCACCGACTACATCAACACCATTCCCCCAGAGCGAGAGCCCTGGTTCCCCGGCGACGAGTACGTCGAGCGCAGAATCCGGGCGTACACCCGGTGGAATGCCGCCGTCATGGTGACGCGCGCCAACGCCCGTACCAACGTCGGCGGGCACATCGCCACCTACGCCTCGGCGGCCTCGCTCTACGAGGTGGGCTTCAACCACTTCTTCCGCGGCAAGGACCACGGGGAGTCCGGCGACCAGGTCTTCTTCCAGGGCCACGCGGCGCCGGGCATCTACGCCCGCGCCTTCCTCGAGGGCCGCCTCAACGAGGCGCAGCTCGATGCCTTCAGGCAGGAGCTCTCGCACAGTGTCAAGGGCCTGCCCTCCTATCCTCATCCGCGCCTGATGCCGGACTTCTGGGAGTTCCCGACGGTCTCCATGGGCCTCGGCCCGATCGGCGCGATCTACCAGGCCCGGTTCAACCGCTACCTGCTGAACCGGAAGATCAAGGACACCAGCCGCAGCCACGTGTGGTGTTACCTCGGCGACGGCGAGATGGACGAGCCCGAGTCGCTCGGCGCGATCGGCCTGGCCGCCCGCGAGGAGCTGGACAACCTCACCTTCGTCATCAACTGCAACCTGCAGCGTCTCGACGGCCCGGTACGCGGCAACGGAAAGATCATCCAGGAGCTCGAGTCCTACTTCAGGGGCGCGGGCTGGAACGTCATCAAGGTCGTCTGGGGTCGTGACTGGGACCCGCTGCTGGCCGCGGACGTCGACGGCGTCCTGGTCAACAAGATGAACACCGTCCCTGACGGCCAGTTCCAGACCTACTCCGTCGAGACCGGCGAGTACATCCGCGAGGACTTCTTCGGCGGCGACCCGCGCCTGCGCAAGATGGTCGAGCACCTGTCGGACGAGGACATCCGCAAGCTGTCGCGCGGCGGTCACGACTACCGCAAGGTCTACGCGGCCTACAAGGCGGCGCGCGAGCACGTCGGCCAGCCGACGGTCATCCTCGCCCAGACCATCAAGGGCTGGACGCTGGGCAAGGACTTCGAGGCGCGCAACGCGACGCACCAGATGAAGAAGATGTCCAAGGCCGACCTGAAGGAGTTCCGCGACCGGCTCTACCTGCCGATCCCGGACTCCGCGCTCGAAGGCGACCTGCCGCCCTACTTCCACCCGGGCGAGAACGACCCCGAGATCCAGTACATGAAGGAGCGGCGCGCGGCCCTCGGCGGCTTCCTGCCCAAGCGTGTGGTCCGCGCCAAGCCGATCGCCCTGCCGGGCGACGCGGCCTACGCGCAGCTCAAGAAGGGCTCCGGTAAACAGAACGTCGCCACGACCATGGCGTTCGTCCGGCTGCTCAAGGACCTCATGCGCGACAAGGAGATCGGCCACCGGTTCGTGCCGGTCATCCCGGACGAGGCACGCACCTTCGGTCTCGATGCGATCTTCCCGACCGCCAAGATCTACTCGCCGCACGGCCAGACCTACGACGCCGTGGACCGCGAGCTGCTGCTGTCCTACAAGGAATCGACCGAGGGTCAGATCCTGCACGAGGGCATCAGCGAGTCGGGGTCGATGGCCTCGACGATCGCCGTCGGCACGTCGTACGCCACGCACGGCGAGCACATGATCCCGATCTACATCTTCTACTCGATGTTCGGCTGGCAGCGCACCGCGGACCAGATGTGGCAGCTCGCCGACCAGATGGGCCGGGGCTTCCTGCTCGGCGCGACCGCGGGCCGCACCACGCTGAACGGCGAGGGCCTGCAGCACGAGGACGGTCACACCCCGCTGACCGCCTCGACGAACCCGGCCGCGGTGTCCTACGACCCGTCGTGGGCCTTCGAGCTGGCTCATATCGTCAAGGACGGCCTGCGGAGGATGTACGGCGAGCAGCCGGAGAACGTCTTCTACTACTTGACCGTCTACAACGAGCCGTACGCCCAGCCCGCGGAGCCCGCGGACCTGGACGTGCAGGGCCTGCTCAAGGGCCTGTACCGGTTCGCCCCCGCCCCCGCGGTTTCCGGCCCCAGGGCCAACATCCTGTCCTCCGGCGTGGCCGGCCCGTGGGCTGTCGAGGCCCAGCGGATGCTGGCGGAGGAGTGGGGCGTCGCGGCCGAGGTCTGGTCCGCGACCTCGTGGACGGAGCTGCGCCGCGAGGCGCTGGCCGTCGAGGAGCACAACCTGCTCAACCCCGACTCCGAGCAGCGCGTGCCGTACGTCACCAAGGCGCTGTCGACGGTCGAGGGGCCGTTCGTCGGCGTCAGCGACTACATGCGCGCGGTTCAGGACCAGATCGCCCAGTGGGTTCCCGGTGACTGGACCTCGCTCGGCACCGACGGCTTCGGCCTGTCGGACACCCGCTCCGCGCTGCGCCGCCACTTCCACGTGGACGCCGCCTCGATCACGCTGGCCGTGCTGACCCAGCTGGTCAAGCGGGGCGAGCTCGACGGGCGGGTGCTGAAGGAGGCCATCGCCAAGTACCACCTGAAGAACGGCGTCACCGAGGCCGGTGGCGTCGAGAGCAACGACACGCAGTCCCTGGGACTGTGACGATGTGACCGCTGCCGGGCGGGTCCTTCTGCCTATGGAAGGCCTCGCCCGGTTAGTGTGGAATCGCTTCCCCCGGCGAACAGTTCGATTCGAGGGGGCGCTTCATGCGAAGAATCCTGACGGCCGTCGCCGTGACAACGGTTTTCTCCACCGCGCTGGCCGCCTGCGGCAACGCCAACGGGCCCGGCGGATACGGCGCCGTGGCCAACATCTCGGAACCGAGCTCCCCCGCGGTCCCGCCCCTGTCGCCGAGCACGACATCCGGCACTGCCAGGCCCGACCGGATCGTCTGGGGCCCCTGCACCGACATCAAACGCCCCGACGGAGCGACCCCCCGCCCCGACCCGAGGTTCCAGTGCGGGAAACTGCAGGTCCCGCTGGATTACGCAAAACCCGGTGGCGACACGCTGGACATGGCGGTGATCCGCATCCAGGCCACCGAGCCCGGCAGGCGGCTCGGCTCCCTGGTGTTCAACTTCGGCGGTCCCGGCGCGTCCGGCGTCGACACCATGGCCCAGTCCTACAAGATCTTCGGAAGCCTGAACACTCAGTACGACCTGGTCAGCTTCGACCCGCCCGGGGTCGAGCGCACCGCGGGCGTCAGGTGCGGCACCGACAGGGAGATGGACAAGTTCCTCGCCATGGACACCCAGGCCACCGACGCGGCCGCGCGGGCCGAGCAGAACAGGACCATCAAGAACTTCGTGCAGGCCTGTGAGCGGACCTCGGGCAAGATCCTGCCCCACGTCGGCACGGTCAACGCCGCCCGCGACATGGACAAGCTCCGTGAGGCTCTGGGCGACAAGCAGCTCAACTTCTTCGGCATCTCGTACGGCACGCAGCTCGGCGCGGTCTACGCGACCCTGTTCCCCAAGAAGGTGCACCGCTTCGCGCTGGACGGGCCGCTCGACCCGAGCGTCACGCTGGAGCAGCGCTCGCTGGCCCAGACGACCGCCTTCCAGCACTCCTATGACTCCTTCCTGAAGAACTGCATCAAGGGTCCCGGCGAGTGCGAGGTCGGCGCGGACGTTCCCGGCGCGAACAAGAACGTCCAGACCTTCCTCGACGACCTGCGGATCAACCCGCTGCCCGTCGGCGACCGCAAGCTCACCCAGGGACTGGCGGTGACCGGCGTCATCGCCGCGCTGTACTCGGACCTGACCTGGCCGCTGCTCGAACAGGGGCTGAGCCGGGGCTTCAAGGGCGACGGCCGGATCCTGCTGTATCTGGCGGACGCCTACAACGCGCGCATGCCCGACGGGTCCTACGCGACCATCATGAGCAGCTTCCCCGCCATCACCTGCGTGGACACCTCGGAGCGGCCGACCCGCGAACAGCTCGCGAAGACCGAGGCCGCCTCCCAGAAGATCTCCCCGCTGTTCGGCGGCTCGGGAATGGGCGCCCTCTGCGCGGTGTGGCCCGTGCCCGGCAGTGACGAGGCGAGGAAGATCGACGCCACGGGCTCCGCACCGATCCTGGTCATCGGCGGCACCGGTGACCCGGCGACGCCGTACGAGTGGGCGCCGAGCCTGACCGCCCAGCTCAAGACCGGTGTGCTGGTCACCTACAAGGGCGAGGGACACGGGGCGTACCTGTCCGGCGACTCGTGTGTGAAGAAGCTCACGGACGGCTACCTGCTCGACGGCAAGGTGCCCGCGCACGGCACCGTCTGCCCCTCGCCGTGATCCGGCGGCGATAAAGTCACCGTGAAGCCATCGGAAAGCCGCTGTGAGGCCATCTGGAGGCCTCTGGGGGGTCATCTGAGGATGGGGGAGACGGACAACGTGAGGAGGCGGGCGGAGAGCCGGGCAGCGGGCGGAGCGGCGTTCACTGTCGGCGGCTCTCCTGACGAGGCCGGTTTCGGCTATCGGCAGTTCTCCAGGCGGGGCTGCCTGGTCGCGGCGTGGAACTCGACCCTGCCGAAGTAGGAGTCGAGCAGCCGCCGCACGGTCCCGTCCTCGTACATGGAGCTGATGGCGTCGTTGACCGCCGCGCAGCCGATCGGGTCGCCCCGCCTGAGAGCCACGCCGTACCGTTCCGAGGTGAGCCGGAGCCCGGCGATCTTGAGCTTGGCCCCGCGCGGGCGGGCGCCGAACCCGGCGATCAGGATGTCGTCACCGGACAGGGCGTCCGCGCTGCCGTCCGCCACCCGGGCTGCGCAGCGGGAGGTGTCCTCGTCCTCAAGGGCGACGAAGTCGACGCCCCTGTCGCGGATCATCACCGCGGTGGTCTGGCCTGCCGTGAGACAGATCGTCCTGCCGCGCAGGTCTCTGAGCTTCGAGATTCCCGCGCTCGCCCTGACGAGCACGTCGCGGTGGGCGAGATAGTACGGTCCGGCGAAGGCGACCCGCCCGCGGTCCGCGGTGTCGATCGAGAAGTTGGCGATGACCAGGTCGACCGTGCCCTCCTCGACCGCCGTCTCCCGGTCGGCGTAGCCGACGGGCACGAACGTGACCCCGCCCTCCGGAACTCCCAGGGCTTTTCCGATGTACTTGGCGACGTCGATCTCGAATCCGCGCAGCGGCCTGCCACGACGCGGGTCGCCGAGGGAGACGCCGGGCAGTCCCTGACGGTAGCCGACCCTGAGCACGTGCTTGGCCCTGATCCGGTCGAGCAGGTCGGAGCCCGTCGAGACCGTCGGGGTCGAGCTCGGGGTCGGCGTGACGGTCGTCGGCGAGGGGAGCGCGGCGCTCCTGCTCGGTGTCAAGCCGAGCTGGACGACCAGGAGAGCCGCGGCGGCCGTCCCGAGGAGCACGAGGCCGCCGGTCACGGCTCTGCGCCGCCGCCGGGCGGGAGCAGCACCCTCGGGACGGGTCAGGTCGATCGTGGCGGCCTGCACGCCCTCGGCCAGCACCTCCTCCGAGGCCTCGGCCTCGTCGGCCGGATGACCGAGCAGGCGTTTCAGCACCTCGTCGGCGGTCGGCCGGTGTGCCTGGTCCTTGCTCAGGCACAGTCCGACGATCTCGCGCAGGCCGTCGGGAAGCAGGCTCAGGTCGGCCTGCTGGTTGATGACACGGTTGAGCGTCGCCACGATCGTGTCCCCGGCGAAGGGCGCCTTGCCCGTGGCGGTGAAGACCATGGTCGAACCCCAGGCGAACACATCGGCGGGAAAGCCGACGTGCTCTTCGGCGATCTGCTCGGGGGACATGTAGGCGGGGGTCCCGACCGCGCGGGTGGTGATCGTTCCGCTCTCATCGATGATCTTGGAGATGCCGAAGTCGACCACCCGGGGACCGTCCGCGGCGAGCAGCACGTTGTCCGGCTTGAAGTCACGGTGCGCGATCCCCGCGTGGTGGATCGCGGTCAGCGCGGTGATCGTGCCGATCGCCAGCCGTTCGAGCGCCTCCCCGGACAGCGGCCCCTCACGCTCGACGACATGGCGCAGCGACGGTCCCTCGATCAGCTCGCTCGCGATGTACGGCGTCTCGCCGTCGAGGTCGGCGGCGAGCACCTGAGCGGTACAGAAGGCCGAGACCCGGCGGGCGGCGGCGAGTTCACGCGCGAAGCGGGACCGCGCATGGACCTCCCCGGTGAAGCGCACGTGCAGCAGCTTGACCGCGGCCCGCTCCCCGCTCTCCGACTCCCCCAGATAGACGACTCCCTGCCCGCCCTCCCCCAGCCTGCCTTTGAGTGTGTATTCCCCCAGCTGAAGCGGGTCCCCTGGCCTCAGCGGTCTGACTTCCGGCATTGCCGACCCCTTGTATAAAGCCCCTTCCCGGAGATTACACATCCGAACGGTGGAGATCACCCTTTTCCCTGAACCGTTGGACCGTCGAGACGAAGACGAGATACGAGAATTCCGGCAGGCCAGGGACGCCGGAGAGGAAAGCGCCACACCACCTTCCCCTCATCCGACATTAAGGCATAAATCAGGATAAACAATATAAATTCACACATTCCGGGGACCGGAAAGCCCGGAACTTCACGGCCAGACACAGAAGAGGGAGGAGCGGGCCAGAGAAAAGGCGGCCCGCCTGGGGCCGGACGCCCCAGAGAGTTGGACGGTTAACCAACCATCCAACGCCGCGTTAGGATGGCCCCGTGAAAGTGCGGGTGAACTGATGCGCGAGCCCTGGCATCCTGCGAAGGAAGACATCAAGCTGGCCGAGGTCATGCACGCGCTGGCGGACCCGGTGCGACTGGAGATCCTGGCCAGGCTCGCCGAGAGCGACGGCGAGAACTGCGGGGACATCGGCAGCGGCATCGACGTGCACAAATCCACGATGTCCCACCACTACCGGGTCCTTCGCGAGGCGGGGGTCACCCTGACCACCATGGACGGGAGGTCTCGCCTGGTCAGGCTGCGCCGCGACGACCTCGACTCCCGCTTCCCCGGGCTGCTCGACTCCGTGCTGAACGCGCTGCGCTGAGCCGCCCGGACGCTCGACGCCGGTCACGGCGCGACCGGAGCCGCCGTTCCCGCCGCCTCGGCGATCCGCGCCGCCGAGCGGGACACCAGGTCGAGCGCCCTGCGCGTGTCCACGTCCACCAGGCGCCCCGCCCGCTTCACGACCCGGCCCGCGACGATCACGGTGTCCACGTTGGCCGAGCCCGCGGCGGTCACCACGGCGCCGATCGGGTCGTGGACCGGTGCCAGGCCGAGGTCACCGGCGCGGAGCATGATGACGTCGGCCTGCCTGCCCGGCCGCAGGGAGCCGATCCGGTCGTCCATGCCCAGGACCGCCGCCCCCTCGACGGTGGCCATCCGCAGTACCTCGGCGGTGGTGAGCGATCCGCCCCGGCTCCGCTCGGCGGCGAACGCGGCACGCATGACGGCGAACATGTCCCCGGGTGTGTCGGTCACCGTGTCGACGCCGAACCCCGTCGTGACCCCGAAGCCACGGAACCTGCCGGTCTCCGGGTGTCCGTGCCCCATCTGGGACTCGACGGCGGGGGCGACCGAGGCGACGCCGCCGCTGTCGGCGACGAGCTTCATCGCCTCGTCGGTGAAGCCGTTGCCGTGCACGAACATCACGTCGGCCCCGAGGAGCCCTCCGCGGTGCAGCCGCTCGACCGTCCCGGTCCCGGTCGCGTGCACGCTGATCCGGAGCCCGAGGTCACGGGCCAGCCGCCAGTCGGCCTGCGCCGCCTCGACCGAGCCGTAGACGGGCCCCCACGCCGCCAGAGCCGGAGTGAGGAGGCCCGGCAGGCCGCGTGAGGCGACCCGCCGTACCTCGTCCTCCCTGCGGGAGGCGTCGTCGGTGCCCGGGTGGGCGTAGCCGAAGACGGCGCGGATCCCCGACTCGCCGAGCCCGTCGATCGCGGCGTCGGTGTGGGCGGGGGTGAGCTGGATGTGCGACCAGTCGTAGACGGTGGTGATCCCGGCGTCGAGCGCCTCGAGCGCGCCCCACAGGTTGGCCGCGTAGACGTCCTCCGCGAGGAAGGCGGGGGCGAACCGCCCCAGGACGAGGTCGAGGTAACTCCCGAGCGTCGCGTCGGCCGCGGCCGAGCGCAGGACGCTCTGCCAGACGTGCCGGTGCGTGTCGACGAAGCCGGGCAGCACGATCAGGCCGGTCGCGTCGACGACCTCGGCGTCTTCCGCGCCGAGTCCCGCGCCGACGGCGACGATCACCCCGTCCTCGACGAGAACGTCCGCGCCCGGCAGGACGCGCGGCTCCGGATCGGTGTCGATGACGGTTCCGTTGGCGATGAGCATGCGCATGGGGCATCTCCCTGTCACGAAAGTAACTGAAAAAGCTTTCTTAAAAGCTATCAGGGGGGAGAGCTATCCTCAATCCCATGGCACCGGGAAACACCGCGGGACGGGACCACGTCGACGAGATGATGGAGGGGTGGCGGGCGGAGCTGCCCGAGACCGCCACCGTCCAGCTGGAGATCATCAAGCGTGCCGGGCGGCTGAAGGCCCTGGTCGAGGAGGTCACCCAGTCAGTGCTCGGTGAGTACGGAATGACCTATGCCGAGTTCGACGTCCTGGCGACGCTGCGCAGGGCGGGAACCCCCTACCGCCTCAAACCCAGTCAGCTCGCCTCCCGCTCCTCGCTCACCACGGGAGGGACGAGCAACATCCTGCAGCGGCTCACCACCGCCAAGCTCGTCGAACGCGAGCCCGACCCGGCGGACGGCCGCAGCTCCTGGGTGCGCCTGACACCGCTGGGCTCCCGGCGGGCCGAGGAGCTCGCCCTGGCCACGACCGAGGCGCACGGGAACCTGCTCGCGAACGTGCCCGATGAGACCGCGCGTGCCCTGGCGGACCTGCTGCGCGAGGTGTTGCTCGCGCTCGGAGACCGGGCGAGCGTCTCCCGGCGGGGCTGATCACGAAAAAAGCCCCGCCTCCCGGCGCGGAAAGGGGGAATGGGCCGTTCCTGCCGGGAGGCCCTGGGCGGGCACATCGCTCAGGCGCTCACCTGCGGGTTGCCGGAAACCGGGTGGAAGGCCCGGCGGAGGGCGTACACGAGGTCGTCCTGCATGCGCTGGGAGACCTGGGCGTCGGGGACCCAGGAGCAGCCGTGGAAGGTGCCCGGATACATGTGCAGGCCGACCGGGACCCCGGCCTGGACGAGCTTGGCGGCGTAGGCCAGGCCCTCGTCCCGCAGCGGGTCGAACTCGCAGACCACCACGAACGCGGGCGGAAGCCCTGACAGGTCCTCGGCCCTGGCCGGAGCGGCGTAGACGGGGACGTCGGCGCCTCCGGGCCGGTGGGCCTCACCGAGGTAGAAGTCCCAGCTGATCTCGGCCTTGTCGCGGCTCCAGCCGGGAGTGTCGACGAACTGCCGCATCGAGGTGGTCTCCAGGCGGTCGTCGAGCTCGGGGATGCCGAGGTACTGCAGACAGAGCGCGGGTCCGCCGCGGTCCCTGGCCAGCAGCGCAACCGCGGCGCTCAGGCCACCGCCCGCACTCTCGCCGCCCACCGCGATCCGCGAGGGGTCGATGCCCAGCTCGTCGGCGTGCTCGGCCGTCCAGACCAGCGCGGCGTAGCAGTCTTCGACCCCCGCCGGGTACGGGTTCTCCGGCGCGAGCCGGTAGTCCACCGAGACCGAGACCACGCCCATGGTCTCGGCCAGGGACGACAGCAGCGCGTCGCCCATCTCCACCTGTCCCACGATGAAACCACCACCGTGGATGAAGACCATGGCGGGCGCCGCCTCCCCGGTCCGCTCACGCGGCGCGTAAACCCGCACCCGCACCGGCCCCGCGGGACCGGGGATCTCCCTGTCCTCGACCACCACGGTCTCGGGGAAACCGTTCGGCATCGAGCTGAAGAACTCCTTGAGCACCTCCCTGGAAGTCACCACGTCCTTCAGGTCGTGCTCGGGCAGCAGGTCGACGGTGAACGGGGCGAGCTGCGGATCGAAGTTGTAGGCCATCAGAGGTCTCCTCACATTGCGTGGCCCCATGATGCATCACCCTCTCACCAGGTCACCGCCCCTCGCCGCCATCTGGACACGGACGCACATGAACCGATGCGTGACGTCTAAGTCTGCGCCTTTCCCTGCCTTCCCTGCCTTTCCCGGCACGGGAACGGCCCCCTCGCGCGAACCCGACGGCGTCGCCGGCGTTCCTGGACGCGCCCGCCGAGAGCGGACGCGTCGGGTCCCCGGCCGGGGACCCGACGCGATCAGCCCGTCCGGCGACAACCCCCCTGTCGGTGTTTCAGCCGAGATCGAGGTTCCACAGGATCACGTTGGGAACCTCCATGGAGAACCGGTCGAGTGAGTGCTCGGGCGAGGCCTCCTCGGTCTCCTCCGCCCTGCGGATGCGGTCGAGCCTGAAGACACGCACGTCCTGTCTGAGCCTGCACATGCCCACGAGGTACCAGTGGCCGCCGCGTCCGCCGACGAAGACCGTCGGCTCGACCTCACGGACGGTCGCATCCCCCTTCCGGTCCTCGTACTCGATCCGCAGCACCCGCCGGTGCAGCAGCGCCCGCTCGATCACCTTCGACACCCTGGGGTACGGCTCGGGCTCGACGACCAGGTGGATCCGCGCGGCGAGATCCCTGGCCGTGGCCCCCTCGGGCGGCGGCATCGCGGCCACCAGTTTGCGCAGGGCGCTGCGGGCGTGGGAGGCGAGCGGGCTGTCTTTTGCGCGGCCGAGCGCGACGGCGACCGCGACCACCTCCGCCGGGGTGAAGGTGAGCGGAGGCAGCGTCATGCTCTTGTCGAGAACGTAACCGCCGCGCCTGCCGGGCTCGGCGTAGATCGGCACGCCGGACTGCTGAAGAGCGGAGATGTCGCGCTCGACCGTGCGGATGCTCACCTCGAACCTGGCGGCGAGCTCGCGGGCGGGACGGGCCCTGGGCGAGACGGCGCGAAGCTCCTCGACCAGAGCGTAAAGCCGATCGGTGCGGTTCACACTCGCGACGTTACGCGCCGATACCGACAGTCTCGGTGTGTCCCCGTCCCTGATGAACGGTTGAACAGACAAAACAGCATCGATACCCTGTTGCGACACATCGCATTGGAGCCTGATGGCCGCAAGTCCGAAACACCCGATGGCTGCTGGACAGAACCTCTCCCGCAAGCCCGACGCCAAGCCTTCGGGTTCCAAAGCCTCAAAGGTCATCACCCTCACCGGGATAGGCGTCGTCTCGCTGCTCCTCGTCGGCTATTGCTCGGCGCAGGACGACTACGAGGAGGTCGGCGCCGAGTGCGTCGACCTCAACAGCTACCAGCCGGACGGTTCCTACACGATCGTCGACGACGACTACTGCGACGACGACCATCCCCGCTACTACGGCTCCAGCGGCGCCTACCGCTGGTACTACGGCGGCACGAGGCTGGGGAGCAGGATCGGGCGGGGTACCACCGTGCGACCGTCCGACGTCCAGATCGTGACCCGCAAGGGCACGGTGATCCAACGCGGCGGCTTCGGAAGCCGCTGGGGCGGCGGCAGCTGAGCCAGGGCAGATGAGACGACAGATCTCGCTCCCCAGGGACGGCTGGGAGAGCATCATCGAAGGCCAGGGCCTGGCCTACCACCGCACGGCGCACCCCGACGGCCTTGACCGCCCCTACTGGGACGAAGGCGTGCAGTACGTCTTCTCCATGGACGAGGTGCTCAGCCTTGAGGAGCAGGTCGAAGAGCTGCACCGGATGTGCCTGCACGCCGTCGAGCACGTCGTCGAGCACGGCCGCTACGCCGACTTCGCCGTGCCCGCGTGGGCCGCGCCGGAGATCGCCGCGTCGTGGAGACGAGGCGACCCCCACCTGTTCGGCCGTTTCGACCTCCGCTACGACGGGACGGGCCCGGCCAAACTGCTGGAGTACAACGCCGACACCCCGACCAGCCTGCTGGAGAGCTCGGTGGTGCAGTGGTTCTGGCTGCGTGACCTCCACCCGGAGGACGACCAGTGGAACTCCATCCACGAGCGGCTGATCGACCGGTGGCGGCAGATAGCGACCGGGCTGCCGACCGGGCCCGCACACTTCGCCTGGACCAGGATGGACGAGACCGGCGAGGAGGCGATGACGCTCGCCTACCTCCAGGAGACCGCCGGGCAGGCGGGGCTGAACACCATCGCCGTGGCCATGGAGGACATCGGCTGGGACGGCCTCAACCTGCGCTTCGTCGACATGGAGCGCCGGGTGATCCGCTCGCTCTGCAAGCTGTACCCGTGGGAGTGGGCGATCACCGACCCGTTCGGGGCCCAGGCGGTGCGCCACCAGGTCTCCACCACCTGGATCGAGCCACTGTGGAAGATGCTGCTGTCGAACAAGGCACTGCTCGCGGTGCTCTGGGAGCTGTATCCGGGCCACCCGAACCTGCTGCCCGCCTACCTCGACGGCCCCCGGGACATGCCCTCCTACATCGTCAAGCCGCTGCTCGGCAGGGAGGGCGCGAGCATGCGGATCGTCACCCCCGGCCAGCGCGTCGAGACCGCGGGCGACTACGGCGCCGAGGGCCACGTCTACCAGGAGTTCCAGGCGCTGCCGGTCTTCGACGGCTGGCGTCCCGTGCTCGGCGCCTGGGTCGTCCACGACGAGGCGGCCGGGGTCGGCATCCGCGAGACCTCGGGATTCATCACCGACGACACGTCGTCTTTCGTCCCGCACCGCATCGAGCTCTGAGGCCCGAAGAACCCCATCGAGCTCTGAGTCCCGAAAAGAGAGCAACCATGACCCCCACACCCCAGCAGCTCGCGACCGCGGGCGCGGACACGGTCTCGCTCGCCGAGACCCTCGGCCGCGGCGCCCTCGCCATCGCCTCCTACGCCGCGCTCGGCGTGATCCTGCTGATCATCGGCTTCTATGTGATCGACCTGGCCACCCCGGGCAAGCTCAGCCGACTGATCAAGGTCGACCGCAACCCCAACGCCGCGACGCTCACCGCCTCGGGCCTGGCCGCCGTCGGGCTGATCGTCGCGGCCTCCATCTGGTCCTCGGGCGGGGCGCTGCACGAGGGCCTGCTGGCGACCCTGGTCTTCGGGCTGGTCGGCATCGCCGTACAGACCGTGGCGATGATCGCCTTCGACAAGGTGGCGGGCATCTCGGTCCGCGAACTGGTCGAGGAGGCCGACCTTCAGCCGGGCACGCGACTCCTGGCGGTCACCCACATGGTCATCGGCCTGATCACCGCCGTCGCCGTCATCTGATCCCGCCTGATCGGGCGCGGGGCCCGCGCCCGATCACGGGCGACGGCTGGTGCATCTCATCCGACCTGGCACTCTTAGTCACGTGAGGGAGCGGAACGAGCGAGCCAGCAGACACAGCGACGTCGTGGCCGAGGCCGAGCCGAGTGATCTCCACTCGGACCGGGTACGGCAGGACACCACGCGCAGGCTGGAAAGGGCCATGGGTGCGCTGGGGACGGCCGCCATGGCGAGGATGGACGACCGGCTGATGTGGTTCCGTGCCCTGTCCGCGGAGGACAGGTCCTGGGTCGGGCTGGTCGCCCAGGCCGGCATCGCCGCGTTCGTCGAGTGGTTCCAGCACGCAGGAAAGGGGCGCCCGACCCCCAGCATCGAGTTCTTCGGCACCGCGCCCAGGGAGCTGAAGCGGTCCATATCGCTGCAGCAGACGGTGGACATCGTCCGGATCGTGGTCGAGGTGGTCGAGGCGCAGACCGGGGAGCTGGCCGCGCCGGGCGGGGAGGACCAGCTCCAGCAGGCGATGCTCCGCTACACCCGCGATGTCGCGTTCGTCGCCGCCCAGGTCTATGCACGGGAGGCCGAGGCGCGCGGTGCCTGGGACGCGCGCCTCGAGGCGCTGATCGTCGACGCGCTGGTCAGGGGTGAGGTCGACGACGGCCTGCACTCGTGGGCCGCCGCGCTCGGCTGGACCTCCTCCCCCATCGTGGTGCTGGCCGGGCAGACGCCGGACGACGACCCGCAGGCGGTGATCGACGGGCTGCGCGATCGGGGCCGCAGGTCCGGTCTCGACATGTTGGCCGGGGTCCAGGGTGGCCGGCTGATCGTGATCGTGGGCGGCGCGGACAGCGTCGGCGCCGCGGCCAAGCACGTGGTCCCGCGTTTCGGCCCCGGCCCGATCGTGATCGGGCCCGAGGTGAACGACCTGCAGGCCGCCGCCAGTTCGGCGCGGGCCGCGATAGCCGGGCTGCGGGCCGCCGCGGGATGGCCCGACGCCCCCAGGCCCGTCCACGCGGAGGACCTGCTGGCGGAGCGGGCCATCGACGGCGACGCCGACGCGCGCAACCAGCTGATCGAGAACGTCTACGTCCCGCTGGCGGGAACTCCCCTCCTCGACACCCTCGCGACCTACCTGGAGCAGGGCACCTCCCTGGAGGCCACGGCCCGGTTACTGTTCGTGCACCCCAACACGGTTCGCTATCGCCTGCGCAAGATCACCGAACTGACGGGCTACCAGCCGACGGAGGGTCGTTCCGCCTTCACACTGCAGGTAGGACTCATCCTCGGCCGCCTGTCCGAAACGATCGTGACGTAGCCCTCTTTACTTAACCTCCGTGAAACTCGCGCTGTAGGCTTCCTACAAGATAGTGAGCACAAAGTTCGTTAGGATCCCTATCCGTGTAGTGAACTTCTACAGGGCAGGCTGGATTTCGTGCTCGTACTCGTCGCGCCGGGCCAAGGCGCCCAGACTCCAGGTTTCCTGACCCCGTGGCTCGAGATACCGGGTCTGGCGGACCGCCTGTCCGCGTGGTCCGACCTGATCGGCCTCGATCTGATCTCCTACGGGACGACCGCGGACGCGGACGAGATCCGCGACACCGCGGTGGCGCAGCCACTGCTCGTAGCCGCCGGGCTGGCCGTCGCCGAGATCCTCGGGGCCTCCCCCGACATCGTCGCCGGGCACAGCGTCGGTGAGCTGACCGCCGCCGCCCTGACCGGAGTGCTGACCCCGGAGCAGTCCCTGACCCTCGTGCGGGAGCGCGGCCTGGCCATGGCCGAGGCGGCCGCGGTCACCAAGACCGGCATGATCGCCGTCCTCGGCGGCGAGGAGGAGGAAGTGCTCGCCTCCATCGACAAGCACGGCCTCACCCCCGCCAACGTCAACGGCGCGGGACAGATCGTGGCGGGCGGCACCCTGGCGCAGCTCGAGGAGTTCAAGGCCGACCCGCCCGCGCGGGCCAAGCTCGTCGCGCTCTCCGTCGCGGGTGCCTTCCACACCGAGCACATGGCCCCCGCGGTCGACCGGCTGCGCGTCGCCGCCGCCGCCATCACCCCGGGCGACCCGGCCGTCACGCTGCTGTCCAACGCCGACGGCGCCGCGGTCGCGAGCGGCGCCGAGTTCGTCGACCGCCTGGTCAGCCAGATCGCCAACCCGGTCCGCTGGAACGCCTGCATGGCGACCATGGCCGACATGGGCGTCACCACGATGATCGAACTTACTCCCGGGGGCACGCTGACCGGGCTCGCCAAGCGCGCACTGCGCGGGGTGAAGACCGTCGCCCTGAAGACCCCCGACAATCTGGATGCGGCGCGAGAGGCCCTCAAGTGAAAGTACGACAGGGCGCTCCAGGCGCGAGGATCCTGGCCTTCGGCCACTACCAGCCGTCCAACGTGGTCACCAACGACGACCTGTCGACGACCATGGAGACCAACGACGAGTGGATCCAGAGCCGGGTCGGCATCAAGGAACGCAGGATCGCGACCGAGTCCGAGTCCGAGATCGACCTGGCCGTGCAGGCTGGCGGCAAGGCCCTCGCCGCCAGCGGGCTCTCGACCTCCGACATCGACCTGGTGATCGTCGCCACCTGCACGCTCGAGAGCCAGATCCCCAACGCCGCCGCCCGGGTCGCCACCCGCCTCGGCATCGACGCCCCCGGCGCATTCGACGTGAACACCGCCTGCTCCGGCTTCTGCTACGCCTTGGCCGTCGCCGACGACGCCATCCGCGCGGGTTCGGCCACCAACGTGCTGGTCATCGGCACCGAGAAACTCTCCCAGTGGATCGACTGGACCGACAGGACCACCGCCGTGATCTTCGCCGACGGCGCGGGCGCCGCGGTCGTCGGCCCCTCGGAGACCCCGGGCATCGGCCCCGTGGTGTGGGGCAGCGCGGGCGACAAGTCCGAGGCGATCATGGTCAAGGACCGCGACTCCTTCCTGAGCCAGGAGGGCCAGATGGTGTTCCGCTGGGCCACCACGGCGCTCCACCCGGTGGCCAGGGAGATCTGCGAGGCCGCCGGAGTCGACCCCGCCGATCTCGCGGCCTTCGTGCCCCACCAGGCCAACCTGCGCATCATCGAGGCCATCGCCCGTAAGATCGGTGCGGAGAACGCCGTCGTCGCCAAGGACCTCGTGCTGGCGGGCAACACCTCGGCGGCCTCCGTCCCGCTGGCGCTGTCCCGGATGATCGAACGCGGTGAGGTCCAGTCGGGCGGGCTCGCCCTGCTGCTGGGCTTCGGCGCGGGTCTGACCTACGCCGGCCAGGTCATCGAGATCCCATAAAGCTTGTACGGCCCCGCCGTGCAAAACCCGAAGAACACCGAATCATCACCAAAACCCAAGGAGAACACTCGACATGGCCCTGACCGAGCAGGAGATCCTCGCTGGTATCGGCAAGATCATCAACGAGATCACCGGGATCCCGGCCTCCGAGGTCAGCCCGGAGAAGAGCTTCGTTGACGACCTCGACATCGACTCGCTGTCCATGGTCGAGATCGCAGTCGCCGCCCAGGACGAGTTCGGCGTCGAGATTCCCGACGAGCAGCTCAAGCACCTCAAGACCGTCAAGGACGTCATCAACTTCATCCAGAACTGAAAGACGTCTGGGAACCAACCGGCTTTGACCAGCGATTCACAAGGAGCGCAGAACGTGAACACAGACCAGGTGCGTGTCGTCGTCACCGGGCTCGGCGCGACGACGCCTCTCGGTGGGGACGTCGCCTCGACCTGGTCGGCGCTCCTCGCCGGTCAGTCGGGGGTCCGCAACCTCACCGAGGACTGGGTCGACTCGGTTCCGGTGAAGTTCGCAGCCGTGGCCGCCGTGAACCCGACCGAGGTGCTACCGAGGCCGGAAGCACGGCGGCTGGACCGGGCCGAGCAGTTCGCGCTGGTCGCCGCCCGTGAGGCCTGGGCGCACGCCGCGATCGACAAGGTCGATCCCGAGCGCCTCGGCGTGGTCGTCGGCAGCGGCATCGGTGGCATCACCACGATCCTGGCCGCCTACGACACCTTCAAGGAGAGGGGCTGGCAGCGGCTCTCGCCGTTCACCGTGCCGATGCTGATGCCCAACGGCGCCGCCGGCTGGATCGGCATCGAGGTCGGCGCCCGCGCCGGCGTGCACGCGACCGTGAGCGCCTGCGCCACCGGCGCCGAGTCGATCGGCTACGCCATCGAGATGATCCGCTCCGGCCGGGCCGACGTGGTCGTCGCGGGCGGCACCGAGGCCGCCATCCACCCGCTGAACATCGGCTCCTTCGCGGCGATGCGCGCGATGTCCACCCGCAACGACGCGCCCCAGCTCGCCTCGAGGCCGTGGGACAAGGCCCGTGACGGGTTCGTGCTCGGCGAGGGCGCGGGCATCGTGGTGCTGGAGTCGGAGGAACACGCCCTGGCCCGGGGCGCCAAGATCTACGCGGTGGCCGCGGGCGTCGGCTACTCCGCGGACGCCCACCACATCGCCCAGCCGGAGCCGACCGGAGCGGGGGTCATGCTGGCCATGCGCCGCGCCCTCGAGAACTCCGGCCTCACCGGCGCCGACATCAAGCACGTGAACGCGCACTCCACCTCGACGCCCGCGGGCGACGTGGTCGAGACGATCGCGATCAACGAGGTCATCGGCGCCCACCCGCTGGTCACCAGCACCAAGTCGATGACCGGCCACCTGCTCGGCGGCGCCGGCGGCATCGAGTCGGTCTTCACCATTCTCGCGCTGCACGAGCGGATCGCTCCCGCCACGATCAACATCGACGATCTCGATGACGGCGTCGAGGTGGACGTCGTGCGTGACAAGCCGCGCGCGCTGCCCGAGGGCCAGATCGCCGCGATCAACAACTCCTTCGGGTTCGGCGGGCACGACGTCGCCGTGGCCTTCACCAGCATCTGACAGGGGCCCGTGATGACCGTGCTCGACAACAGGGGGGTGACCGACGCCGCCGAGAAGGAGGGGACCGATCCTCGCGATCCTCAGGTGCGCCTCGAGGCCCTTCTCGACGAGGGCTCGATCAGGCTGATCTCCCCTGTTGACCGCAGCGGGGTCCTCTCCGCGACGGGCCGCGTCGAGGGCGTTCCGGTCGTGGCGTTCGTCAGCGACGCCCGCGTCCAGGGCGGCGCCATGGGCAGTGAGGGCTGCGAGCACATCGTGCACGCCTACGACGTCGCGGTCCGCGAGCGGGTCCCGGTCATCGGCGTGTGGCACTCGGGTGGCGCCCGGCTCGCCGAGGGCGTGGAGTCGCTGCACGCGGTCGGCCGCGTCTTCGCAGCGATGACCCGGGCCTCCGGCGTGATTGCGCAGCTCTCCGTCGTCGTCGGCCCCGCGGCGGGCGGCGCCGCCTACGGCCCCGCGCTGACCGACATCGTGATCCTGGCCGACGAGGGTCGCATCTTCGTCACCGGCCCCGACGTGGTCCGCAGCGTCACCGGCGAGCAGATCGACATGGCCGCCCTCGGCGGTCCCGAGCCGCACAGCAAGCGCAGCGGCGTGGTGCACATCGTCACCAAGACGGAGACCGACGCCTACGTCCAGGCCAGGCGCCTGGCGGTGCTCCTCGGCCACCAGGGCCGGGTCCGCACCGAGGTCGAGGAGGTCGACTTCTCCGGCCTGCTGCCGGAGAACGTCCGCCGCGCGTACGACGTGAAGCCGCTGGTCAACGGGCTGCTGGACGAGCCCGGCGTCGAGCTGCACACCAAGTGGGCGCCGAACGTCGTCACCACGCTCGGCCGCCTCGGAGGCAGGACCGTCGGTGTGATCGCCAACAACCCGCTGCGCCTCGGCGGCTGCCTTGACTCGGCCTCCGCGGAGAAGGCGGCGCGGTTCGTCCGCATGTGCGATGCCTTCGGCGTGCCGCTGGTCGTGCTCGTCGACGTCCCCGGCTATCTGCCGGGCGTCGGCCAGGAGCACGACGGCGTGGTCCGCCGCGGCGCCAAGCTCCTGCACGCCTTCGCGGAGGCCTCGGTGCCGCGGATCACCCTGGTGACCCGCAAGGCGTACGGCGGCGCCTACGTCGCGATGAACTCCCGCTCGCTGGGCGCGACCAAGGTCTTCGGCTGGCCGACCGCCCAGATCGCGGTCATGGGCGCGGTCGCCGCGGTGCGCGTCCTGAAGCGGCGCGAGCTGGCGGCGGCGCCGGAGGAGGAGCGCGCCGCCCTTGAGGCCAAGCTCGCCGAGGAGCACGAGATCCTCGCCGGCGGGCTCCAGCGGGCCATCGAGCTCGGCGTCGTGGACGAGGTCATCAAGCCGGAGGAGACCCGGGGAGCGATCGCCAAGGTCCTCGCCCAGGCGACCCCGGCCCGCGGCGCCCACGGCAACATCCCGTTGTGACCGCCGCGAGCTGACCACTCCGCCCGTCTCACCATGCCCCCGTACGGCCCGCCGTACGGGGGCGTCGTGTTCCCGCCACGACGGGCGGCGCGCCGGGCACACTCTCGTGCGGAGGCGTCGTGTTCCCGCCATGGTGGGCGGCGTGCCGACTCCCCCTCACACGGAGGCGTCGTGTTTCCCACTGCGGCGAACGGCACGCCGAACGCTCCCTCGTGACGGCGCGCGACACGGGGCCGGGCGGGCCGCCGCGTTCCCGTGAGCGGTCACGGTGCGTGACGTCCGGGGGCGGGCGCGAGCCCCCGCCGGGTCACACGGCGGCGTGCAGCCAGCGAACCGGGGCACCCTCTCCCGCGTAACGGAAGGACTCGAGCTCGGCGTCCCACTGCTTGCCGAGCATGCGGTCCAGTTCCTCCTCCAGCACCACCCTGCCCTGCCGCGCCATCAGCATGGCCGAACGCAGCCGGTCCTCGGGGATCAGGATGTCGCCCGTCGCCCCGATCACCGCCGTGAAGGCGCCGAGTGACGGGGTGTAGGCGTGCCGTGACCCGTCGGCGCCCGGTGAGGCGTCCTCTGTGATCTCGAAGCGGATCCGCTGCCAGCCCATCAACGACGACGTGATGGCCGCCGCGGTCCCCTGTCTGGCCTCCCACTCGGCCTGGGCGCGCACGTGACCGGGCGCGGCGGGCTGTGGAGTCCAGGTCAGGTCTACGGGCACGCCAAGGACACCTGCGACTGCCCATTCAATATGAGGGCACAGCGCAGGCTGAGCTGAGTGGACGTAAAGCACGCCACGAGCAGACACCGGACCTCCCGTTTCGTACGAGGTGCGCCTTCCCCAACGGCCTCGCCAGGATGATCACAAGTGACTGAAGGAGAGACTACCGTCGGTTGTGACGCCGCACCAGAGGGGGGTCATACCGAGATGTTGCGACGCGGAGGCGCGACTGCGGCATCCTCAGAAAGGAAAACACCCATCGACCTGGTGATCAACCCTGGAGTGCCGGATGGACGTCGATATCAAACGGGTAGAGCACGTCTCGGGAGCACTCGCGCTGATCAGGCCCGGTCAGTTGCTCACCGACGCCTCCGGGGCGACGGCCGCGGCCCGGTGGACGACCGCGGTGGCCGAGGCGGACGGGATCTTCCGTGTACGGCTCTCACCCGGCGTCGACGTCTGCGATGCGGTGGCCACGCTACGTGACCAAGGTCACATGGCGTCCCCCAACCACGTCCTGGTCGGCCAGCCCCTGTTCTTCGGAGGGCCCGCGTCCCGCCCCTTCCCCGCGGACCCCCTGCCCGCCCCCGAGACCGAGGGACCCGGCGGGAGCGCGGTGACGGTTGCGGTCGCCGACACCGGCCTGGCCGCGCACCCCTGGTGGCGCGAGCGCCCCTGGTTCAGGGAGCGGCGGCAGGACGCCGCCGAGGTGCCCGACGCGGACGGCGACGGCCTGCTGGACGCCCAGGCGGGACACGGCACGTTCGTCACCGGTCTGATCCTGTTGTCGGCCCCCGGGGCGCGGGTGCGCCCGCTCAGGGTGCTGGACGGTCAGGGCGTCGGGGACGAGGCGGGACTGCTGCGCGTCCTGGGCAGGCTCAGGAGCGACCCGCCGGAGGTCCTCAACCTGTCCTTCGGCGGGCACACCTTCGACGACCGGCCCTCCCCGCTGGTCGAGGCCGCGCTGGCCGGGCTGACGAGCACGGCCGTGGTCGCCTGCGCGGGCAACACGGCCTCCGCGCGCCCGTTCTGGCCCGCCGCGCTGCCCGGGGTGATCGCCGTCGGGGCGCTGGACGCGGCGGAGGAGGCCAGGGCGCCGTTCTCGGCCCACGGCCCGTGGGTGGACGCCTGCGCCCGCGGCGAATGGCTGGAAAGCGCATTCCTGGAGCACGGGGCGTTCCAGGGCTATGCCAGATGGAGCGGGACGTCCTTCGCGGCCGCCGTGGTCAGCGGAGCGATCGCCGCCGCGGCCGGGGAGCGGGCGCCGAAGGAGGCCGCCGCGCACGTCCTCGATCCCCTGCGAACCCGGCAAATTCCCGATCTGGGGGTTGTCGTGCCCACGTCAAGGTAAAGTCTCACCCAAAGTCTTCACGTGAACACAGAGTGTGTTCGACGTGGTCTCGGAGGCGCCGGTGAGTGACCAGCACACGATCGACGCCGCACTGGCAGGCGACCAGGCGGCGTGGGACGCGCTGGTGGCCCGCTTCTCCGGCAGGCTCTGGTCGGTGGTCCGCGCCTACGGCCTGAGCGCGGCGGACGCCGCGGACGCGGTGCAGGGGACGTGGCTGCGGCTGGTCGAGAACCTGCACACCATCCGCGACCCCGACCGGATCGGCTCGTGGCTGCTCACCACGGCCAGGCGTGAGGCCTCCCTCCTGAGCAGACGCAACCGGGGCGAACGACTCATCGCGGATCCCGCCGCCACCGAGCACGCCGACTCCGGCCCGCCACGGGCCGGGCACGTCCATCCCGATCCGGCACTGACCGTGCTCTCCGCCGACGAGGGCCGCCGGTTGTGGCGGGCGGTTGAGGCGATGCACGAGCCCTGCCGCTCGCTGCTCCTGCTGATGGCCACCGCGCCGGACGCGGGGGTCCACCAGCTGGCCGGACGGCTGGGCATGCCCAGTGGCAGCTACGGCCCGACCCGGGGCCGCTGCCTGAACCGGCTACGCACCATGCTCACCGCCCAGGAGGCGCAACCGTGACCCGACATCCACCCGCGATCGACGACGAGTCCCTGGTCGCCGCGCTCCGCCTGGCGGCGGGCAGGGACCCCGTGCCCGCGCACATCCTGGCCGCGGCCAGGGCGGTCTTCGGCCTGCGGGTGCCCGGCGCCGCGGCGGCGGTGCCCACGGCCACCGCCGCCCCGCTGGGCGTCCGGTCCGCCGAAGAGGCGCGGCTGCTGCGCTTCACCGCCGCCGATCTCACCGTCGAGCTGGAGGTCACCTCGGTTGACGGCCTGGTCGACCTGGCGGGGCAGGTGTCGCCCCTTCCCGAGGCGGGCACGACGGTCGAGGTGCGCACACCACACCTCACCCAGTCACGCGAGGTCTCCGCGACGGGCCAGTTCGCCGTCACGGGACTACCTCCCGGCTGGTTCAGCGTGGTGTGCAGGCGCCCTGGGCACTACCCGGTCGTCACCAGCTGGACCCGGATCCGTCCGTAGGTGACCCTCGACGACGCGATCGCCGCCGCGGAGCGGGCGCTGGACCTGTCCGGCAGTGACCCGGCGGGGGCCAGGGAGCTGGCGCGCCACGTGCTCCGCTCCATGATGGCGGGCCAGGCCATGGCGGTGGCCGACCCGGCCCTGGAGGCCAAAGATCCCGCCGGGACGGCCCCGGAGGCGGCCCATCCTGCCGGAGCGGCGATATGCCGCGTCCTGGAAACGGAGACGGCGGATCACGCGGGAACGACGACGTTCCCGAACATGGAGGCAACGGGTCTCGCGGGAACAACGACGTTCCCAGACATGGAGGCAATTGGTCTCGCGGGAACAACAACCTTCCCAGACATGGAAACGACGAATCACACGGGAACAACAACGTTCCTGGACGTGGAAACAACAGGCCCCGCGGCGACAACGACGTTCCCGGACATGGAAACGACGAACCGCGTCTGGGCGAGGACGGGCCTGGCGGACGAGGCCGCGGCGGTCGCCCACCGGGCGCTGGGGGTGGCCGCCAGGGAGCTGGGAGACCTGCCGCTGGCCGAGAGGCACCTGCACAGGGCCGTAAGCATCGCGTTGTCGGCGGGCCTGCGGCACAGGGCGGCGCAGGCCCGCCTCTCTCTGGTCCACGTCAGCGCGGAGCTCGGCCGCCCCCGGCAGGCCCTCGCCGTCGCCGCGGCCGCCGAGCCCCACCTCAGCCCGGTCGAGGTGGCCAAGCTCGGCGTCCATCGAGCCGTCGCCCTGGCCAGGCTCGGCCGCTACGCCGAGGCCGCCGACCATTGCGACCGCGCGGTCGGTCTCCTCGGCGGCGACGCCAGGTTCCTGGCGGGAGCGATGCTGAACCGGGGGTTGGCTCGGGTTTTCCTCGGTGACTTCGACACCGCGGAGGCCGACCTGACCCGCTGCGCGGAGCTGGCCAGGCAGGCGGGCCTCAGCCACGTGCTCGCCCTCGCCGAGGGCAACCTGCCCTTCCTGGCCGCGCGGCGCGGGGACCTGCCCGCCGCGTTCGCCGCCTACCGGCGCGCCGAGAACAGCCTGTTCGGCTTTCCCGAGCGTCTGGCCACGATGCGCTGTGACCTGGCGGAGGCGCTGATCGCGGCCCATCTGCCGGGTGAGGCGCGGGTGTTGCTCGACCTCGCGGCGCCCGAGCTGGCCGCGGCGGGCGCGGAGGTGGCCCTCGCCGAGGCCCTTCTCCTGCTCGCCAGGGCCGAACTGCGCACCGGCGACCCCCACCGCGCGCTGCAGAGCGCGGAGCGGGCCGCGACGGGCCTGGCGGCGCAGGGCCGCGCCGTCCTGGTCCCGCTCGCGGCCGAGATCCTCCTGCGGGCCCGGCTGATGCTCGGCCCGCCGACGGGAGAACTGCTCGCTGAGCTGCTCTCGTGCGCCGACGCCCTCGACGGCGCGGGCCACCGGGAGGTTTCCGGGGGGCTCAGGCTCACCGCCGCCGAGGTCGCGCTCCGGATCGGTGACCGCACGGCGGCGGACGACCAGCTCGCCCGTCTCATGCGGAGCGGTCCCGGGCTGGTCTCCCGGCACGCGACGGCGCTCACGCGGGAGCTGGCCGGGAACAGACGCGGTGCCTTCGCATCGATCAGGGCCGGGCTGACCGAGGCGGGCGCCCGTACGGTGGCGCTGGAGGATCCGATGGTGCGTGCCCACGCCGCCAGGGCCGCTGAGCCGCTGGCCGGGCTCGGACTCACCCTGGCCCTGCGGACGGGGCGGGGCCGGACGCTCCTGGCCTGGGCCGAAC
Organism: Streptosporangium sp. NPDC051023; assembly: GCF_040689595.1. Taxonomy (NCBI): domain Bacteria; kingdom Bacillati; phylum Actinomycetota; class Actinomycetes; order Streptosporangiales; family Streptosporangiaceae; genus Streptosporangium; species Streptosporangium sp. NPDC051023. The sequence continues at coordinate 65,046 of NZ_JBFBCE010000013.1, forward strand.
GATGGCGGGCTGTCACGGGAGGTGCGGGACGGCCCCTCGCCCCCGGCGTCGGCGAGCTCAGAGCGGCGCTCGGTGACGCGATCCTGGTCGAGTTCGCCAGGAACGGCGAGGAGTTGGTCGCCGTCGCGGTCGCCCCGGAGCGCGTCGTGCTGCGCCGCCTCGGCTCCTTCTCGGCCGTCGCGGAGGCCACGGTCAGGCTCAGGTACGGCCTGCGCAGGGCGCATCTGCGAGACGGGAGGGCCTGCGGCGTCGCCGGGGAGGCGGCTGTGCTCGGACGGCTGCTCTTCGGCCCCCTGCTGGGCGTCCTGCGCGACAGGGCGCTGGTCGTGGTGCCGACGGGGGCGCTGCACACCCTGCCGTGGCCGGTCCTGCCGATGAACACCGGGCGCCAGGTCTCGGTCGCCTCCGGTGCGGCCGCCTGGCTGGCCGGGCGGCGGGCGCGGGCCGTACGAACCGGGAGGGTCGTGGCGGTCGCCGGACCAGGGCTGCGGTGCGCCGAAGCTGAGGCGGACATGGTCGGCGACCTCCATCCGGGCACCGAGCGGATCGCGGCGCGGCGCCCCGCGGTGCTCGCAGCGCTGGAGCGGGCCGAGGTGGCGCACCTGGCCGCGCACGGCACGTTCTGCCCGCGCAGCCCGCTGCTGTCCGGCATCGACCTCGACGACGGCAGGCTGATGGCCTACGACCTGCTGCGGCTGCGCACCCCGCCCCGGCTGGTCGTGCTGTCGGCGTGCGAGGCGGGCATGGCGCACGCCCCCGCGGACGGGGCCCCGCTGGGGCTGGCGGGCGCCTTCCTGTCGCTGGGAACGCAGTGCGTCGTGGCCAGCCTGGTCCCGGTGCGCGACGAGGAGACCCTGGCGCTCATGACGGTCTTCCACGAGCTGCTGGCCGCGGGCCACTCCCCCGCCCAGGCGCTCGCCACGGCGAGCGCGAGGACGGCGGTCGCCGGTTTCGTCTGCTTCGGATACGGCGGCCCGCCCGTGGACCACTGAATCCCAACGCGTGACATCGCCACAGACATCGCCACAGAGAGTGGCTCTGACCTTGGCGAACAACGGGTTGCCCGGCGACATCACGCGTAGATCATCAGTAGCCGGGGCCGTCGGCGGAGTGGTCCGGCCGGTCCGCGGCCCGCCGGTTGACCGGGTGGCAGGCCGCGGGGCGGGGGTCAGCCGGTGGCGACGGGACGTGCGGGGTCGGCCACCCAGTTGGACCAGGACCCGACGTAGAGGGCGCCCTGGATGCCCGCCACCTCAAGGGCGAGCACCTCGTGGGCCGCCGTCACGCCGGAGCCGCAGTAGGCGCCGACCCGTACACCGGGGACGGCACCGAGGGTGTTGAACCGCTCGCGCAGGAAGTCGGGCAAGTGGAAGCGCCCGACGGAGTCGACGTTCTCGCCCGTTGGGGCACTGACCGCGCCGGGGATGTGGCCCGCGACGGGATCGACCGGCTCGACCTCTCCCCGGTACCGCTCCGCGGCGCGGGCGTCCAGGAGCACCCCGTCCGCGGCGAGCTCGAGGGCCTGCTCGGCGTCGAGCACGGGCATCCCGCCCGGACGCGCGACGAAGTCGCCCGGAGCGGTTTCCTGCTCGCCCCCGGCCACGGGAAGCCCCTCGGAGACCCACGCGCGCAGGCCTCCGTCCAGGACCCGGACGTCGGGGTGGCCGAAGTGGCGCAACGTCCACCAGGCCCGGGCGGCCGCGGTCGAGTCGGCCTCGTCATAGACCACGACCGTGCGGGAGCCGGAGACGCCCAGGCGGCGCATGGCGTCCTGAAACCGGTCGGCGGCGGGCAGCGGGTGACGGCCCTGCGCCCCCGGGGAGGCGGCGAGGTCGGTGTTCAGGTCGCAGAAGACGGCGCCGGGAACGTGTCCCTCCCGGTACGCCTCGATCCCGGGCGGGCCGCCTAGCTTCCAGCGGACGTCCAGGATCGTCGCCTCGGCCAGTCCGGACAGCTCGGACGGGGTGATCAGCGGGCTCATCGGGTGCTTACCTCCAGCAAGGGGACATGCTGCTCGGCGGCGGTCAGGGACGCGTGGGCGCCGATGAACGACGCCTCGATCGGTTCCGCGACCGAGGCGACGATCGCGCAGTCGGTGTACGGCACGGCGAGGACATCACCGATTCTGGGCAGCCAGCCGGACCGCACACGGGGTCCGAACCAACCGGACTCGATGGCCTCCTCCCTGGAGACAACCCACGCCTTCCCCGCGAGGACGTCACGCCAGGCGTCGAGCACGGCCGTCGCGGCGCCGGGGACGGTGTAGACGTGTCTGGCCCTGCTCTCGCCGCCGAGCAGGGCGACGCCCTCGCGCAGCGCGCTCTCCCGCTCGGCGGGACCGTCCACGTCGATCAGTTCGGTGATGTTGACCATGCCGTGGTCAGCGGTGACGTACATCGCGGAGCCCGGCGGGAGCGTGCCCGCGAGGCGCTCGGCCAGCCGGTCGACGATGGCGAGCCGTTCGAGCCACTGCGGGGAGCCCCAGCCGAACCTGTGGCCCGCGGCATCGAGGTCGCCATAGTAGACCGTCACGTGGGAGCGGGGCGTGGCCAGCGCCTCACGCACGCCCTCGACCCGGTCGTCGAGCGTGTCGGCGCCGACGAAGCCGACGCCACGGTAGACGGCCCGGTTGAACGGGGTCGGCCCGAACTCGGACGGGGCGACATAGCGCACGGAGATCCCCGCCGCGGCGGCGCGCTCGAAGACGGTCGGGGTCGGCTGCCACTCGTCCGGGTGGACCACGGGGCCCGCGGCGGTCCAGCGCAGGCAGTTGAGCAGGTAACCCGCGCCGGGCACGGCGAGTTGGTAGCCGAGCATGCCGTGCTCGCCCGGCGGCAGTCCGGTGCCCAGCGTGCCGAGGCTGGTCGCGGTGGTCGCGGGAAAGCCTGCGGTGAGCACCCTGGCCGGCCTCGCGGACAGGAACGGGGCCGTCTCGGGATGGGCGCGCAGCAACTCGGCGCCCAGGCCGTCGACGATGAACAGCAGGACGCGCCCCGCGTGTTCGAGGCCCAGTGGGTTGCCGTCGCCGGGCCCCGTGACGTGCGGCCCTGTGGCCTCCATCCCGAGCACGGCGAGCAGCGAGGTGGACAGGTCCGCGAGTGAGGCGGTGCCGTACGCGGGGACCAGTGGGGCGGTCATGAGGCGGCGCGGGCGGTCGCCTCCGACAGTGCCTTGGCGAAGGCCAGCACGTGGGAGACGGCCTCCGGGCCGTCCGCCGCCTCGCTCACCCGCAGGGAGAGGTCGTCGGCCGTGATGGCACCGGTGTATCCGTGGTCGGCCTCGCAGTTCTCGTCGCCGCAGGTGGCGGGTTCGAGATCGACGTGGGAGATGGCGCCCCAGCCGATGGTGAGCGTGACCTCGGTCGGCGGGACGCCCGGCACGTACGAGGCGGGGTCGGGGACGACCCTGGTCACGGCGACCGACTGGACCCTGCTCAGCCGCACGGCCTCGGTGGTCGTGGACGCGTGCGAAATCGAGACCCCCTCGACCGGTGAGTGCTCGTCGGTGTGGCAGACGAGCAGACGGCTCGGAGTGAGCACCAGGACGGTGACGTGCCTGCGGACTTCCATGGCCGGGTCGAAAGTGGCCTCGTGGTGCACCACGTAGGCGCCCACCTGCTCCTTGCCCAGGGCGGAGTCAACCGCGTCGGCGACCAGGTCGGGATAGTAGCCGCTGCGATCGATGGCGTCACGCAGACCGGCGGCCGAGAGTCGGGTTTCCCTCATGGGTCCATCCTGCCCTGTCCGGGGCAACGCTTTCGCCTGGAGCTCACGTGGTTCGGCCATCGGCGCAAAATGTGATCGCCGCTCAGCCGAGACGGCGCGGCCCCGCGTCGACCCGCGGCCCCTCCGGGCTGCTCAGCACGGCACGTGCCCCCAGCACGATCACCTCCGACTCCCCGACCAACACCGGGTCGAGGTCGAGCCTGGCCACCTCGGGGAGATCGTCCGCCAGCCGCCCGACCCTGATCAGCAGCTCCTCCAGCTCCTCGACCGCGACCGGCGGGTAGCCGTACTCGCCGAAGAGCAGGGGGGCCGCGTGCGGCGACCTGACCAACGTCGCCGCGTCCTCCGACGTCAGCGGCGCGAGCCGGTAGGCCTCGTCGCGCAGCAGGCGCGCGGTGACCTCGCCGAGCCCGAAGGAGACGACGGCACCGAACGCGGAGTCCTCGATGACGCTGACCACGGTCGGCACCGAGGGCTGCGGGGCCATCCGCTGCACCGCGAGCACCCCGCCCGGCCCGAGTTGCTCTGTCAGGCCCGCGAAGGCCTCACGCACCCCGTCGGGCCCGGAGATGCCGAGCCTGACCGTTCCCGCGCGCTTGGCCGCCTCCGGGTCGGCCGCCTTGAGCACCACCGGCCAGCCAAGCCGCTCCGCCGCCGCGACGGCCTCTTCCGGGGAGGCGACCACCTCGGCGGCCCACACGGTCAGCCCGTAGCAGGCGAGCAACTCCGAGGGGTCGACCTCGATGCTGCTGTCCATCCTGTCCTCGAGCTTCGCCTCCCCCAGCCTGGACAGCACGAGCCGCCGCGCGGCCGCGGTGTCGACGCCCTCGATCTCCTCCGGCAGGCCCGCGGGCCGCTTGCGCCAGCGCGCGTGCCGTACGACGTGGGCCAGGGCGCGGACCGCCTCCTCCGGCGCGGCGTACGACGGGATCGCCCCCCACTCCGGCACCGCGCCGGTCCGCAGCCCGCGCGGCACGCCGATCTTCCCCTCGAACGTGGCCAACACCGGCTTGCCACAGTCGCGAGAGACCCTCAGCAGTTCGGCGGCGACCTCGTCCGCCGGGCCGGGGATCGGGGGCATGTAGATGACGACCACGGCGTCGACGTCCTGGGCCACCGAGGTCAGGGCCGCGCCGAACTCGGCGGCCCCGGCCCGCGCGCCGAGGTTGACCGGCGTCCTGGGGTCGAGCCCGACCCGCACGCAGGCGTCGACCGCGAGCAGCGCCAGCGCGTCGGAGTTGCTGACCAGGCCAACCCTCGGCCCGGCGGGCAACGGCTGGTAGGCCAGGAGCTGCGCGACGTCGAACTGCTGGATCAGGTCGTCGACCCGGATCACCCCCGCCTGCTCGAACAGCGAGCTCAGCGCGGTGTCCGGCAGCCCGAGCACGGGCGCGGCGTGCCCCCTCGGCACGCCCTGGGTCGTGCCGCCGCTCTTGACGACCACGATCGGCTTGCGCCTGGAGATCCGCCGCGCGAGGCGGGCGAACTTGCGGGGGTTTCCCAGCGACTCCAGATAGAGCAGGATCACGTCGGTCCTCGGATCCTCCTCCCAGTACTGCAGCAGGTCGTTGCCCGAGACGTCGGCGCGGTTGCCCGCGGAGACGAACGAGGAGATGCCCATGCCCCGCTGGGCGACCCGCTGCAGGAGCGCGGTGCCGAGGGCGCCGGACTGGCTGAAGAAACCGACCCTGCCCTGCCCGGGGATGGTCGCGGCCAGCGTGGCGTTCAGCCTGACCGCGGGGTCGGTGTTGGCGACACCGAGGCAGTTGGGGCCGACGACGCGCAGGCCGTAGGAACGGGCGATACGGACCAGCTCGTCCTGCCTGGCCCGTCCCTCGGGGCCGGTCTCGCCGAACCCGGAGGAGACCACGATCAGCCCGCGCACGCCCTTCTCCGCGCACTCCTTGACCACCTCGATCACCCCGTCCGCGGGTACGGCCAGCACCGCGAGGTCCACCTCGCCGTCGATGGCCGTCACACTGGGGTAGGCCCGCACCCCGGCCACGGCCCGCGCCTCGCGATGCACCGGGTAGACGGGGCCGGTGAAGTCGGCGGCGAGCAGATTACGCAGCACGGTCTGGCCGACGCCGCCCGGCTCCCTGCCCGCGCCGACGACCGCGACCGACCCCGGGGAGAGCAGCCGCTCGATCGAGCGAGACTCCGCCCGGTGCTCGCGAGAGGCCGTCACCTCCTGGGAGGTCTCGGTCGGGGTGAGGTCGAGGGTCATCCGCACGACCCCGTCGGCGAACCGGCTCTGCGCGGTGTAGCCGACCTGCTTGAGCACCGCCATCATCTTGCGGTTCGCGGGCAGCACATCGGCGACGAACCGGGTGATGCCCCGCTCCCTGGCCGTCTCGGCCAGGTGCTCGAGCAGCACCGAGGCGACCCCGCGTCCCTGGTGCGCGTCCTCCACGAGAAAGGCCACCTCGGCCTCTCCCGGCTCGATCCGGTCGTAGCGGATCACCGCCACCATCTCCGTGCCGATCAGCGCGATCAGCGCGACGCGGTCGACGTAGTCGACGTTGGTGAAGCGGGTGATCTCACGGTCGGAGAGGCGGGGCCGGGGGCCGAAGAAGCGAAAGTAGATCGACTCCTCGGAGAGCCTGGAGTAGAACGAGCGCAACCGGCCGGCGTCCGCGGGCCGGATCGGGCGTACATGGGCGGTTCCGCCGTCCGACAGGACGACGTCCGCCTCCCAGTGAGCGGGATACTGAGCAGCCTCCACAGTCCCGAGAGTAGACGTGAATCCCATATGCCAGACCAGCCGGGCAGATTACGGCAGGTTCACGCAACGCTTGTGCATCGACTATGGCGCGCTGTCCGGTCCGGACCCCATACGCTGGCCGGAAGCTGTTAAGTTTTTCGCGGCTAGAGGCACTTCAGCATCGAAGGCAGCAAGGTGGTGACATCATGACGCGGGTGGTCGTGGTGGGCGATCTCATGACCGACGCGGTCGCGAGGGCTCGCTACCCATTGGCAAGAGCCAGCGACACACCGGCGATCGTCACCATGCACGGCGGTGGCTCTGGGGCGAACATCGCCTCCTGGCTCGCGGTCGAGGGCGCCGAGGTGGCCTTCATCGGGCGCAGGGGTGCCGACATCACCGGCAGAAACCGCGACATGGAGCTGATGGGCTACGGTGTCGACGCGCGTCTCGTCATGGACCCCGAGCGGCCGACCGGCACCTGCGTGGTGCTCGTCACCCACAAGGGCGAGCGCACCATGCTGTCCGACCCGGGGGCGAACGCTGCTCTGGCGCCGGAAGACCTGCCTCGCGACCTGTTCACCCAGGGCGGTCACCTGCACCTGTCCGGGTACACCCTGATCAACGAGGGTTCCCGCGAGGCGGGTCTCGCCGCCCTGGAGATGGCCCGCCGCGCCGGAATGTCCGTCTCGGTCGACTGCTCCTCCTCTGCTCCGCTGGAGCGCACGGGCGCGGAGCCGTTCCTCGAGTGGACCCAGAACGCCAAGCTGCTGTTCGCGAACGCCGACCAGGCCAAGGTCCTGACCGGCCGTGACGACCCCGCGGCCGCCGCCAAGGTGCTGACCGCCTGGTTCCCCCAGGTCGTCATCAAGCTCAACGACGAGGGCGCACTGTGGTACACCAACAGCCGCGCCGAGCCGGTCCAGGCACCCGCGGAGAGCGTCGAGCGCGTGGTCGACGGCACCGGCGCCGGTGACGCCTTCACCGCGGGCTTCCTGCCCCCCTGGCTTGAGAACAAGCCCCCGGCGGAGGCCCTCGCCTCCGGCTGCCGCCTGGCCGCCAGGGCCATCTCCCACCTGGGCGCCCGCCCCCGCCTCTAACCCCCGCCTCCGGCCCCGCCTTTTCCTCACCGGAACCGCACCGCGTCACCGCCGGGATCGTCCCGGCTGTCGTTGGCCGCCCGCACCGCTCCGGTGCGATGCTGGATCCCCCTGGTGGGGGAAACGGATGGCCCGGGTGAGGGAGGCGGCGGCGGTGGGCGGCGTGTGATCTTCAGGTCAGTGGTGGACACCTGGAGGTCATGATGACTGTTCCCGCGGGCTCGCAGGCGCCGGCAGGCCCCTGGACACCGGCAGGGGATTCGGGATGGACGGCGTTCCTGCGCCGGTGGCCGTCATGGGCACCGTACGCCGCGGCGGTGTGGGGGGTGCTGTACGCCGCCGTCCAGATCGCCTGGGTGACGACCGGAACGGCCCTGCCGCTCGGAGCGGGTCGTTTGTTCCCGCCCGCGCTCCAGCTCGCCCTGGCGGGGCTGGCGCTCCTGGCCGCCGGGGCCTGCCTGGCCGGTTCCCGCGTCCGCGGCGGGCCCGCCCTGAGGGCGGTGGGAGTGCCGCTGATCGTGGCGATCCCGGCGTTCGTCCTGGGGACGTTCGGTGCGCCGATGGAGTTCGTGTCCCTGATCTCGGGGTCGGGAGCGGGGGTGAACGCCGTCGGCCTGATCCACCTGCTGCTGGACGTCACCGGTGCCGGGCTGCTCGTGGTCACCGGCCTGTCCTTCCTGCGACGGCTACGCGGCCGGTGCCCGCGGTGCGGTCATGCGCATTCCGGCCGTGTCGACGGCCCGCTGGTCCGCCCGGCCGCCTCCACGGCGTCGGCGAGGACCCGTGTCACGGTCTACGCCGGTATGAGCGGAGTCCTGCCGTGGGCGACCGTCAAGACCATCTGGACGCTGGGAGGTGACGCCCTCGGTGTCACCTCCCAGCAGTGGCAGGAAACCAGCGTCGGCGCATCGTGGCTGATGAGGGCGCTGGCGTTGGTGGGCGTCGACTTCACCGTGCTGTCGGCGGCGCTCGCCTGGTTTCTCATGCTGGGCCTGGTTCATCCGTGGGGGCAGGTGTTCCCCCGGTGGACCCTGTTCCTGGCCGGACGGCGGGTGCCACGTCTGCTGCCGTTGATCCCGGCCTGGCTGGCAGGCTTCACGCTGGCCCTGTACGGAACGGCGCTCATCCTCATCGCCACCCCGGTCCTGGCCGGTGTGGGCGACGAGCCCGAGCCTAGGCCGCCGTTCACCGACGGCACCGGCATCACCTGGATGACCGAGTTCGGCGGGCTGGCCTTCGCCGGGCTGGGCGTCGGCCTCCTCGTGGCCGCGCGTTCCTACGCCACCCGCACCCGCCCGGTCTGCGCCGACGGGTCTGCGGCCCGTCCCGTGACGTCGGACGGGCCCATGCCGCCGTTCGCCCCGGCGGAGCCACACGGGACGCGCGGCAGCCGGAGCGGCGATCGCCGTGCGTCCACGCTGGGCACGCCTATGAGGTGACGGCGAGGGTGAGCGGCAGCACCGCGGGAGCTCCGGCGTGGCGAAGCATGGCGGCGGCGAGGGTCAGCGTCCAGCCGGTGTCGAGGCGATCGTCGACCAGCAGGACCGGGCCGCCCGCCTCCGCGACGGCCGCGCCGAGCGCCGAGGGCATGGCGAGAGTGGCGCGGACGGCCTGGACGCGCTGGGCGCTGTTGAACTGGCGCCCCGGCGGCCCCGACCGGTAGCCGAGATCACCCAGGTAGGACAGCCGCCCCACCTGGGCCAGCCGCTCGGCCAGGCTCTTGACGAGCTGGGGACGGGTCGCCGAGGGAACCCCGACGACGGCGACAGGCCGTTGCTCCCACTCCCAGGACGACAGCACCTTGACCACGGCGGCGAAGACGTCGTCGGGGATCGGGCCGTCGGGGGCACCGTCGGCCAGCAGCCCGCGCAGCCTGTTGCCCCAGCCGATGTCGGTCAGGCGGCCCAGCGCCCTGCCGGGCTCGGCGCCCAGCTCGGGTTTGATGCGCCCCCTGAGGTCGGCCAGCCCTGTGGGCCACTGCCTGCGCGCCTCGATCTCGACCCCGGGGCGGCGCAGACTCTCGGCCGCACGCTCGACCGCGCGCGCCTCGACCTCGGGCGAACGGTGCGCGCCCGTGCAGTTGTCGCAGCGCCCGCAGGGGGTGGCGGTCTCGTCGTCGAGGCGGCGGCGGAGGAACTCCTCACGGCACCGCGTGGTCTCGAGATAGTCGAGCATGGCCCGCTGCTCGGCCTCGCGCTCGGCCGCGACCCTGGCGTAGCGGTCGGCGTCGTAGCCCCACTCCTCGCCGGTCGCCTCCCAGCCGCCCTTGACCCGGCGCACCGCGCCGTCCACGTCGAGGACCTTGAGCATCGTCTCCAGCCTGCTGCGGCTGAGGTCGACCCGGTTCTCCAGCGCGGCCGTCGACAGCACGCCGCCCTCGGAAAGGGCGGCGAGCACGGCCCGCACCACCGGCTCCGGCGGGAAGGCCAGCGAGGCGAAATAGGCCCAGATCTCCCGGTCCTCGGCGCCCGGCAGCAGGATCACCTCCGCGCGCTCGACCCCGCGTCCCGCCCTGCCGACCTGCTGGTAGTAGGCGACCGGCGACTGCGGCGCGCCGACGTGGACGACGAAGCCGAGATCGGGCTTGTCGTATCCCATGCCCAGCGCCGAGGTCGCGATCAGCGCCTTGATCTTGTTGTCGAGCAGGGCCTGCTCAGCGGCGAGCCGCTCTGCCTGCTCGGTCTGCCCGGAGTAGGCGATCACCTCGTGCCCCTGCTCGCGCAGGTAGGACGCGATCTCCTGGGCGGCGGCCACGGTGAGCGTGTAGACGATCCCGGAGCCCGGCAGCTCGTGGAGCGTCTGGGCGAGCCAGGCCAGGCGCTGCTCGGCGCCGCGCAGCCGTACGACGCTCAGGTGCAGGCTCTCGCGCTCGAGCGCGCCGCGCAGAACCAGGGTTGCGTCGTCCTGGGAGTGCGCGTGATCGACGCTGAGCTGCTCGGCGACGTCGTGGGTGACCCTGGCGTTCGCCGTCGCGGTCGTGGCCAGGACCGGCACGCCCTCGGGCAGCTCCTGGAACAGGGTGCGCAGCCGCCGGTAGTCGGGCCGGAAGTCGTGCCCCCAGTCGGAGATGCAGTGCGCCTCGTCGACGACGACCAGGCCCGCGCTCTCGGCGAGCTCGGGCAGGACGCGGTCACGGAACTCGGGGTTGTTGAGCCGCTCGGGGCTGACCAGGAGCACGTCGACCAGGCCCTCGGCGACCTGGCCGTAGATCTGCTCCCACTCCTCCGGGTTGGCGGAGTTGACCGTGACCGCGTTGATCCCGGCCCGCTCCGCGGCGGCGATCTGGTTGCGCATCAGGGCCAGCAGCGGCGAGACGATGACGGTCGGCCCCTCACCCAGCTCGCGCAGGAGCGCGGTCGCGATGAAGTAGACCGCCGACTTGCCCCAGCCGGTCCGCTGCACCACGAGCACCCGGCGGCGGTCCATGACCAGCGCCTTGATGGCCGCCCACTGGTCCTCGCGCAGCCGGGCGTGCTCACCCGCAAGCGCCCGCAGCCGCTCCTCGGCCTCTTCCCGCAGCATCTGCTCTTCGCTCACCGGCCTATTGGTACCAGGTCCCGGCGACTGTTTCACTTCGCTCAGGACGCTCCCGCCGGTCCCCGCGCCTTCGGGTCCACCCCGCCGCGGTCCCCTGCCCGGCTCCGATCCCCCTGCCTCCTTCCGCCCCTCGGGCCCGGCCCCGCCCAGGCCGTTGCCGCCTCTCCCCCGCATCCGACGTCAGGTCCAGGCCCCGGCGGATGGCCGAAGTTTGACCGAACCGCCGTGCGGGCTTTGGCGCCGCGCGCGGACGGCGGTAGCAGAGTGAGATGACCGGCCAGGGACTCGCGAGGAAAGTTGCGCCTCAGCCACATGCCGATCATCCACATGCCGGACCGGAGCACACTGCGCGCCGACGCGGTCGCGGGGGTGACCACGGCCGCCGTCGTCCTGCCACAGGCCGCGGCCTACGCCACCATCGCCGGGCTTCCCGTACAGGCCGGGCTGTACTGCGCGCTCGTCCCCATGATCGCCTACGCGCTGACCGGCACCTCCCGCCCGCTCTCCGTCAGCACCACCTCGACCCTGTCGGCGTTGACGGCGACGGCCTTGGCCCTCGCGCCCGCGGGGACGGCGCCGACGACGGTCGCCGCGACGCTGGCCGTACTGACCGGGGTCGTCCTCGTGGCGGCGGGCGTCCTGCGGCTGGGGTTTCTCGCCGACTTCATCTCGGAACCGGTCATGACCGGGGTGAAGAGCGGCATCGGCCTGTCCATCGTGGCCGGGCAGCTCGGCACGGTGATCGGTGTCCGCACAGAGGGGGACAAGGTCTTCGACCGGCTGCTGTCGGCTCTCGGCAAGCTGGGCGAGGCCCACCTGCCCACGATGCTCGTATCGGGCGGGACGATCCTGCTGCTCGTCGCGCTGCGGCGGGCGCCCCGCCTTCCCGGGCCGCTGGTCGCGATGGTGGTCGTCACGCTGGTCGGCGCCGTGGCGGACCTGGCCTCGCACGGCGTGGCCACGGTCGGCGAGGTGCCAAGCGGCCTGCCGTCGCCGCTCCCTCCCGATCTCGGTCTGGTCAAGGCGCTGGCCCCGACCGCCGTCGGGGTCGCGCTGCTCGCCTTCGTGGAGTCGATCACCGCGGCGAGGATCTTCCGGCACCGGGAGGACCCTCCGCTCGACACCGACAGGGAACTGCTCGCGCTCGGGCTGGCGAACGCCGCCGGCGGGCTCTTCAGGGCCTATCCCGCGGCGGGCGGGATGACGCAGAGCGAGATGAACGACGCCGCAGGCGCCCGCAGCCAGACGGCCGAGCTCGTGACCGCGCTCTGCGCGGCGGTGGTGCTGCTCTTCCTGGCCCCTGCCCTGGCCCCGCTGCCCAGGGCGGCGCTGGGCGGGCTCGTCCTGACCATCGCGGTGCGCTTGGTCGACGTCCGCGGGCTGAGGGCGATCTGGCGGGCCACACGACCCGAGTTCGCGCTCGCGTGCGTCACGATGCTGGTCGCGGTCGGCTTCGGGATCATGCAGGGAGTGGGAGCCGCGGTCGTCATCTCACTGCTCCTGCTGCTGCACCAGGTGAACGATCCGGCCGTCTACCCGCTCGGCCGCGACCCGGACACCGGGGCCTACCGTGCCCTCGGGCGTCATCCGTCGGACGAGACCGAGCCAGGCCTGCTGATCGTGCGCGTCGAGAGCCGCCTCTACTTCGCCAACGCTCGCAGGGCCGCGGAGCGGGTGACAGCGCTCGTCGAGGCCGCCGCTCCTCCGCCCCGCACGGTGCTCCTCGACCTGACCGGCGTGCCCGGCATGGATCTCACCGCGGTCTCCGCGCTCGGGGAACTCCACGCGGCCCTGGAACAGCAGGGCTTCGCCCTCCGGGTCGCGATCGAGAGCCTGGAACCGGCCGAGATTCTCCGGCGAACCGGGGCCTGGGAACGGCTGTCCGCCGGAGGACGGATGCATCCGAGCGTGGCGGCGGCCGTCGCGGCCTACCGCGCGTCCGGCTCCTGAACCGGCTCCTGAGCGCCTGACCGCCGAGCGCCCCTCGCCGATCAGGTCTTTCGCGCGACCCCGCTGTGGGTCCACACGTGTGACAGCGGCGTGCCGGCCGCCCTCTCCTCGCCGTCCGGGGGCCGCGGCGGCACGCGGAAGGATGGATTTCGATCATGCCGTGTCCCCTGCGGGGCAGCGAAAGCCGTACCGCGTGGTGAAACACGCGCACCCGGACGAGCACTCTCCCCTCGGCCGGGATCGCCGCTGAAACCGGCGCTGAGCGCGGTCCCGCGCCGGTCAGGGGGCCGACCTGGTTCCGCGTCGTGGTTTGATGCATCTCACTATGGACGTCACAACGTGGTACCTCGAGCAGACATCACGCTCGGACCTGCTCGCCGCGAAGCCGCCCGCGATCGAGGTCGACATCGTGCGCGCCGAGGTTGTCTCCCCCGAGTTCAGCCGGTTCCTGAACACGGCCGTCGGGGGCGACTGGCACTGGACCGAGCGACTGCCGTGGACCTGGCGGGAGTGGGCCGACTGGCTGGAACGCGGTGTGGAAACCTGGGTCGCCTACCACCATGGCACGCCCGCGGGCTACGTCGAACTCGTACCGGGCGAGGACGCCTCGGTCGAGATCAGCTGCTTCGGCCTCATGCCCTGGGCGATGGGCAAACGTCTGGGCGGCCGTCTTCTCGAGGTCGGTACGGCCCGCGCCTGGGACCTGGCGGAACGCGCGCGGGACCGGGAACCGACCCGGCGGGTGTGGCTGCACACCTGCTCCCTCGACGGCCCGCACGCGCTCGCCAACTACCGGGCACGAGGGTTCCGGATCTACGACACCACGCTCAACGCCCCCGGAGACGAGTACGAGGGTCCCGCTCCCGGTCCGTGGCCCGGCGCCGGGCCCCGCTCGCTGCCCGTCCCCGGCACCTCGGCGGATCCCGAGTAGGGGACCCGGAACTGTCGGGAGCGGTGAGTATGGTAGCGAGCCTCCACACGATGTACGGTCACGTCGATCGGGGTCGAGCACACAGATGAGCGGTCCCGCCACCACCGAGGAGGCGCATCCATGATCTCGCCCCCCGCGCGTGGGCGGGCAGGGCACGTCACCGCACACCGCGGGACGCCGCCTCGCCACAGGCGCGGGACCAACCGACACCCTGCACGCAGGCCCGAGGCTCCCGCACCGCGCCGACGGCTACCGTTACACCACGAAGACTAAAAGGAGGATGCGCTTCTCCCTCGGTCAGAGAACCGAGGCGCCCGCGCAGGAAAACAGATGGCTCGACGGACGACCACACCCCCGACTGACGGTGACTTCGAGGAGCGGATCGTCGACATCGACGTCTCCGCCGAGATGCGCACCAGCTTCCTCGAATACGCCTACTCGGTCATCTATCAGCGCGCGCTGCCGGACGCCAGGGACGGCCTGAAGCCGGTCCAGCGCCGCATCCTCTACTCGATGAGCGAGATGGGCCTGCGCCCTGACCGGGGACACGTGAAGTCGTCGCGGGTCGTCGGCGACGTGATGGGCAAGCTGCACCCGCATGGCGACACCGCCATCTACGACGCGCTTGTCCGCATGGCGCAGCCGTTCTCCATGCGGCTGCCCCTGGTCGACGGGCACGGCAACTTCGGCTCTCCCGACGACCTGCCCGCCGCGATGCGTTACACCGAGGCCCGGCTGGCCTCCGCGGCCATGTCGATGGTGCAGTCGATCGACGAGGACACCGTCGACTTCAAGCCCAACTACGACGGGCAGGAGACCGAGCCGACGGTCATGCCGTCGGCCTTCCCGAACCTCCTGGTCAACGGCGCGACCGGCATCGCGGTCGGCATGGCGACCAACATGGCGCCGCACAACCTGGTCGAGGTCATCGCCGCCGCCCGCCATCTGATCAAGAAGCCGGACGCGACGCTCGACGACCTGATGCGCTTCGTGCCCGGCCCCGATCTGCCGACCGGCGGCACGATCATCGGCCTGGACGGCATCCGCGACGCCTACGCCAAGGGCAGGGGCACCTTCAGGATGCGCGCCAGGTGCGCCGTCGAGCAGGTCAGCCCCAGGCGCAAGGGCATCATCGTCACCGAGCTTCCCTTCAACGTCGGCCCTGAGCGGGTGGTCACCAAGATCCGGGAGCTGGTCACCGCCAAGAAGCTCCAGGGCATCTCCGACCTGAAGGACCTCAGCGACCGGCACAAGGGCCTGCGCCTGGTCATCGAGATCAAGAACGGCTTCATCCCCGAGGCCGTGCTGGAGGAGCTCTACCGGCTGACGCCGATGGAGGAGACCTTCGGCATCAACAACGTGGCGCTGGTCGACGGCCAGCCGTGCACTTTGGGCCTGCGTGAGCTGCTCCAGGTCTACGTCGACCACCGCATCGACGTGATCCGGCGCCGCTCCCTCTACCGCAGGCGCAAGCGCGAGGAGCGCCTGCACCTCGTCGAGGGCCTCCTCATCGCCCTGCTCGACATCGACCGGGTCATCCAGGTCATCCGCTCCTCGGACGACTCGGGCCAGGCCCGCCAGCGGCTGATGGAGACCTTCGCACTGTCGGAGATCCAGGCCCACTACATCCTGGACACCCCGCTGCGCCGCCTGACGCGCTTCGACAAGCTGGAGCTCGACAGGGAGAAGCAGACCCTGGAGGAGGAGATCGCCGAGCTGAGCGAGATCCTCGCCTCGGAGGACAAGCTCCGCAAGGTCGTCTCCGACGAGCTGGGCCAGATCTCCAAGACCTTCGGCACGCCTCGCCGTACGGTCCTGCTGGAGTCCTCCGGCATCGCCAGGAACGTCTCCGTGCCGCTGGAGGTCGCCGACGACCCGTGCCTGGTGCTGTTCTCCTCGACCGGCCTGCTGGCCCGCACGTCCGACGCCTCCCCACTGGCGGGCGACGGCGACCGCTCCGCCCACGACGTGCTGGTCTCCGTGGTGCGCAGCACGGTCAGAGGAGAGGTCGGCGTGGTCACCAACCACGGCCGGATGATCCGGATCCAGGTGGTCGACCTGCCGACACTGCCGCCGTCCGCCAACCCGCCGTCGCTGTCCGGCGGGCACCCCGTGTCCGAGTACGTCACCCTGAACCAGGGCGAGACGGTCGTGGGCATCGGCTCGCTGGATCCGGAGGGGCCGGGCCTGGCGCTGGGAACGGCGCAGGGCGTGGTCAAGCGGGTCGTCCCCGACTATCCCGCCAACCGCGACGACTTCGAGGTCATCGGGCTGAAGGAAGGCGACACCGTGGTGGGGGCGGTCGAGCTGACCTCGGAGGACCACGACCTGGTCTTCATCACCTCCGAGGCCCAGCTGCTCCGCTACTCCGCCTCGAACGTCCGCCCCCAGGGCCGTCCTGCGGGCGGCATGGCGGGCGTCCGCCTCGACGGCGGCGCCCAGGTGATCTGGTTCGGCGTGGTCGACCCGGCCCGCGAGTCCAGGGTCGTGACGATCGCGGGGTCCTCGACCGCACTACCCGGCACCCAGGTCGGCGGCGCGAAGGTCTCCGACTACGTCGAATACCCCGCCAAGGGGCGCGCGACCGGCGGCGTGCGGGTCCAGCGGTTCCTCAAGGGCGAGGACGTCCTGCTGCTCGCCTGGGCGGGCCCCGGCCCGGCACGCGCGGTCTCCAACGTCGGCAAGCCCGTCCCGCTCCCCGAGGAGTTGGGCCGCCGCGACGGGTCCGGCGTCCGCCTCACTCACACCGTGGCGGCCGTCGGCGGCGCCCTCGGCGCGTCCGGCGCCGACGAGGCCGCCTCAGGCACCACCACCGCGGGTGAGACCGCCCCGGAAGACGAGTGACCCCTCGTTTCCCCAAGGGATCTCCGGTTCGCTCCCTTGAGGAGTCTCCAGGTCTCGCAGGCCTCGGCCCGCAACCGGGCAGAGGCCTGCGAGACCGCCGGTGAGCTCGGAGATCCCGGCCTCGGGAGAAGATCCCCGGTGACATCCGCGAAGGCCTCCGAGCGATGCCTCAGGAGGTCTCGGGCCGTCGTTCACGACCGCTGCCGTCCGCGACGGCCCACGCGACACAACTGGATGTCCGGCCGGAGCGCGCGCTTTCATGAACGCCTCTCAGGGCCGCGTCTTCGAGATCGCCGCTGAGAGGCCGCGCTTTCAGGGCTTCCCTTATGCCGCAGGCCGTTCTCTCAGGGCCTCTGGGGCCCCTGAGAGGCTCTAGACGGCCATGCTCTGCCTTTCCCTCCCGTCACCCCGGCACCCGTACTCGCCACACCCGGCTGTCACAGCCGCGCGGTGCTCCCTGACGCGTCCCCCAGCCCGCGCCTCTCGGTCGCTCTCTCGCCTCCCGGGGCCGTGTTTCTGTCTCCGTACGGCTCCCGGAGCGCCCAGAGGCGGTGTCAGCTCCTCATACGCAGAAGGCAGAACGGGTGTCCCGCAGGATCGAGGAAGACACGGAAGCCGTCGTCCTCACTCGGCTGGTGCGCGTGCTTGACCGCGCCCAGCGCGAGCACCGCGGCCTCCGCCTCCGCGAGGTCGTCCACGGTGAGGTCGATGTGGAACTGCTGGGGGTTGTCGGGGTCGGGCCAGCGGGGCGGCTGGTAGTCCTCGGCCAGCTGGAAGCAGAGCCGTTCGGGGCGCCCGTCGGTGACGACCACCCAGTCGTCCTCGACCGAGGTCACCTCCCAGCCCAGGACCGCACTGTAGAAGTCAGCCAGGCCCTTCGGGTCCGGGCAGTCGATGACGACCGATCTCATGCGCGCGATTGCCATGATCCCTCCTAGATCAACACCAGCAGCGAAATTGTGGAGGTGTTGCCGGCAGTCTGCCAGTCACTCGCCGGTGTGAGGAGCCGGGCCGTCGCCGTCAGGCGCGCGTGCCCTGCAAGGCGAACCGGATCGCCATCAGCAGCTGCCAGGGCTCACCGGACTCCCAGGAGCGGACGAGCCGCGTGACCTGCTCACCGGGCTGGAAGGCGTCGAACCCGTGCGGGCCGAAACATCCGGCCTCCACGAGAAGCTCGACGAGTGGGTCATCGTCACCGAGGGCCTCGGTGTAGGCCGCCGCGTCGAGGAGGGCGAGCGCCGAACGCGCGTTGCGGCCGCCGTCGCGGGTCTCGACTCGATCCAGTTTCCGCCTGCCCTGCGCGCGCAGGTATTCGGCCAGAGATGCGATCCTGCTCATGACCCTCTCCAGATTCCCGGACTTTGCGTCACGACATCATCACTCATCGTGAGTGACGATTGTGGGATCTTCCTGAAGTCAGCCGAGACGGCAGCCCCGGAAAAAGTCACTTAGCGGGCATGTTGGATTATTAATCCATAGTTTCTGCCGACCGAAAGGTGTTTGCGTGGGTGCCTTCGACGACCTGCTGGCCGCCAACAAGGAGTTCTCCGTAACGTTCACCGACTCCGAGCTCACCGGCAGGGCAGCCCGCGGTCTCGCGGTTGTCACCTGCATGGACTCGCGGATCGACCCGCTCGGACTGTTCGGGCTGAAGGCCGGAGACGCGAAGATCCTGCGCAACGCGGGCGCCAGGGTGACCGACGACGTGCTGCGGACGCTCGTGCTCGCGGTCTACCTGCTGGGTGTGAACCGGGTCCTCGTCATGCCGCACACCGACTGCGGCATGGCGAAGGCCACCGACGACGACGTGCACAAGCTTGCCGCGCAGCACGGCGTCGACACCCGGAGCCTGGAGTTCCACACCGTTCCCGACCAGAGCGCGGCGCTGCGCCACGACCTGACGCGCATCAGGACGAGCCCGTTCCTTCCGGAGAACCTGGCCATCGGCGGCGCCGTCTACGACGTGCGCACCGGAAGGATCACGCCCATCGAGACATGAGGCCGCGGGACCGCCCTTGCGCCGGTTCGGAGTAGCACACGTCTGAAAGACACTCACTACACTAATCATC
>NZ_JBFBCE010000013.1:83915-152225 GCF_040689595.1 Streptosporangium sp. NPDC051023
GCCTGGAGCCACGTGTGCTGGTGGTGGCAGCGCTCGGCCGCGGGAATAGTCTCCCAGTCGCCGGGGAGCCGCAACTCCCGCTGGTGAGCCTGCGGTCGACCTCGGCCGCGCTGCCCACGATGAACTCCCTGCGAGGGGCCACGTCGCTGCCCATCAGGAGGTCGAAGATGCGCTCCGCCTCCTGGATGTCCTCGATCCTGACCCGGCGCAGCGTCCTGCGGCGCGGCTCCATGGTGGTTTCGGCGAGCTGATCGGCGTCCATCTCGCCCAGACCCTTGTAGCGCTGTACGGGGTCCTTCCAGCGCTTGCCACGACGCTCCAGGTCACGCAGGACCCGGTGCAGCTCGGCGTCCGAGTAGCAGTAGACGTACTTGTCCTGACCGCGGCCGGGGTTGGTGATCTCGATCCGGTGCAGCGGCGGCACCGCGGCGAAGACCCGGCCCGCCTCGACCATCGGCTTCATGTAGCGGTGGAAGAGGGTGAGCAGCAGGCAGCGAATGTGCGCGCCGTCGACATCGGCGTCGGCCATCAGGATGACCTTGCCGTAGCGGGCGGCCTCGATGTCGAAGGAGCGTCCGGAACCGGCGCCGACGACCTGGATGATCGCGGCGCACTCGGTGTTTTTGAGCATGTCGGCGACAGACGCCTTCTGCACGTTCAGAATCTTGCCGCGGATCGGCAGCAACGCCTGGAACTCCGAGTCGCGGGCCGCGCGGGCGGTGCCGAGCGCCGAGTCTCCCTCGACGATGAACAACTCGCTGCGGTCGACGTCGTCACTGCGGCAGTCGACCAGTTTGGCCGGGAGCGCTGAGTTCTCCAGCGCGGTCTTGCGCCGCTGGTTGTCGCGGTGCTCACGGGCCGCGATCCTGGCCTTCGCCGCCGCAACGATCTTTTCCAACACCGCGCGCAGCTGCTGTTTGGCGCCGCGGGGCGGGTTGGTGAAGATCTCCCTGAGGTCTCGGGAGACGACGTGGGCAACGATCCTGGAGGCCGCCGAGGTGCCGAGGACCTCCTTGGTCTGCCCCTCGAACTGCGGCTCGGGCACCCGCACCGTGACGACGCCGGTGAGCCCCTCGAAGATGTCCTCCCGGCTGACCGGGGCGTCGCCGTTCTTCAGCAGGCGGCTCTCACGGAGCAGCTCGTTCAGCGTGCGGACCAGGGCCCGCTCCAGGCCGGTGACGTGGGTGCCGCCCTTCGGGGTCGCGATCACGTTGACGAAGGACCTGACGGTGTTGTCGTATCCCTTGCCCCAGCGCAGTGCCACGTCCACGGTGAGCTCGCGCTGCACCTGGGTGGGCGTCATGTGCCCCAGGTCGTCGAGAACCGGCACGGTCTCGTGGAAGTGGCCGACACCCTGCAGGCGCAGCACCTCGCAGAGGGCCTCGTCCCTGGCGAGGAACTCGGTGAACTCCGAGATGCCACCGTCGAAGCAGAACTCCTCCTCCGCGACCTCCTCACCGCGGCTGTCGCGCACGGTCAGGGTCAGGCCGGGGACCAGGAAAGCCGTCTGGCGCAGCCGGACGTGGATCTCGTCGAGGGAGACCTCCGCCTCCGGCAGGAAGATCTGGTGGTCGACCCAGAAGCGGACGCGGGTGCCGGTGACGGCACGGGCGAGCGGGCCACCGTCGCGCAGACCGGACTTCTTCTTGAACTTGGCGGTGGGCCCGTCGCCGTCGAAGACGCCGGGAACGCCCCTGCGGAAGCTGATCTCGTGAACCCGGCCGTCGCGGTCGACCTCGACGTCGAGTCGGGAGGACAGCGCGTTCACCACGGAGGCGCCGACGCCGTGCAGACCACCGGAGGCGCCGTAGGAGCCACCGCCGAACTTTCCTCCGGCGTGCAGCTTGGTGTAGACCAGCTCGACTCCGGCCAGGCCGCTCTTGGGCTCGACGTCCACCGGAATGCCACGGCCGTTGTCACGGACCTCGATCGAGCCGTCGGCGTACAGCTCGACCTCGATGCGGGTGCAGTATCCGGCCAGGGCCTCGTCGACCCCGTTGTCCACGATCTCCCAGAGGCAGTGCATGAGACCGCGGCTGTCGGTCGACCCGATGTACATGCCTGGGCGTTTGCGGACGGCTTCGAGACCTTCAAGCACCGACAGATGGCGCGCCGTATAGCCCTTCTCCGCGCTAACTGCGGTCACACCCACTCCCACCTCTGCTCGAACACGTGTGCGCAGCTTACCGTTCTTCCCGCTGTCGCGGGTACAAGCTTCCCATCAGGGCGCCCCAGCACTACTTCGAGCGTGATCCCCGTTACTTTCGGACACTTTCCGCTCTCGGCGTAGCCGGGGGTCGGTTGGGAAGGTCCGCATCCGGTTAGATGTTGTCTCAAGTGACTGACGCCAGATCCTCCGCAAGGGGATGACCTGAAAGGCGATACGTGACTGGAACTCTCGCCCCCACCAAGCAGCTGACGGCCACGGACCGCTGTGACCGGTGCGGCGCCCAGGCTTACATCCGCGCGACCCTGCCCGTAGGTGGGGAGCTATTGTTCTGCGCCCACCACGGGCGGCAGCACATAGCCGTGCTGAGAGACAAGGGCGCCGACATCCAGGACGAGTCGGCACGCCTCAGCGACACCCCTTCGACGGCAACCAACGACGAACGGTAAGGGCCGGCCGGTCCGGTGGTGACACCGGACCGGTGCCGCCAGGCCATGTCGCTCCCGTGAGCGGCCTGGTCTGCGGCGCCCGACTCAACCACGACCAGATATTCCTGACGAGTGCCCCGGTCCCGTTCCCACGGGACCGGGGCACTCGAGGTTTCCGGCCCCGGCCGTCGCGTTACGCTCAGCGACTGTGTTGATTCTGCTGCCGCCGTCCGAGGGAAAGGCCGGGCTGGGCGACGGTCCCGCCCTTGACCTGTCCCAACTGAGCTTCCCCTCCCTGACCGCCTCCAGGAAGAAGGTCCTGGGCACACTCGTCACGCTGTCCAGGAAACCGCAGGCGCAGGCCGTGCTCGGCCTGTCGCCGGGACAACTCGGCGAGATCGGCAAGAACCGGGAGCTGCGGACCGCGCCGACGCTGAGGGCTGCCGAGCTCTACACCGGGGTGCTCTACGACAACCTCGGTCTGGCGTCGCTGTCCCCGGACGCCCTGGAAAGGGCCGAACGGAGCCTGCTGATCTTCTCCGGCCTGTGGGGACTGCTGAGGATTACCGACAGGGTTGCGCCGTACCGGCTGTCGATGGGAGTACGGCTGCCGCCGCTCGGCGGGCTCGGGGCCTACTGGCGCAAGCCGATCACCCCGGTGCTCGACGCCGAGCCCGGCCTGGTCGTGGACCTGCGTTCCAGCACCTACGCGGCGGCCTGGCAGCCCGGGGAACGGGCGGTCGGGGTGCGGGTCCTCAAGGACGGCAAGGTCGTCAGCCACATGGCCAAGGCGACCCGGGGCGTGATCGCCCGTGCGCTGCTCGAGGGAGACGTTGACCCGCAAACGCCTCAGGAGCTGGCCAAGATCCTGGACAGCCTCGGCCACACCGTGGCCCTCGGTCCCGCTCCCGGCGGCAGGAAGCCGTGGACCCTCGACGTCACCGCCTGATCCGGACAGAAGCGAGCGCCGCCTGAGGAGGCAGAGCCCTGGCGGCGCCCCCGGACGACGACCGCGGCGCCATTCCGGACGGCGACCACCGCACCTCTCGGAGCGGTCCGGGCCGTGCCCGCCGTTTCTCCCGGACAGCGGCGGATGAGGCCCACACCGTGTGGCGCGGGCCTCACCGCGAGAAATCAGTCCAGGTAGTCGCGCAGGACCTGCGACCTGGACGGGTGGCGCAGCTTGGACATGGTCTTCGACTCGATCTGCCGGATCCGCTCGCGCGTCACCCCGTAGACCTTGCCGATCTCGTCCAGCGTCTTCGGCTGGCCGTCGGTCAGGCCGAACCGCATCGAGACCACACCCGCCTCGCGCTCGGACAGGGTGTCCAGAACGGAGTGGAGCTGCTCCTGAAGGAGCGTGAAGCTGACGGCGTCCGCGGGAACGATGGCCTCGGAGTCCTCGATGAGGTCACCGAACTCGCTGTCGCCCTCCTCACCCAGCGGGGTGTGCAGGGAAATCGGCTCGCGGCCGTACTTCTGGACCTCGACGACCTTCTCCGGGGTCATGTCGAGCTCGCGGGCCAGCTCCTCCGGAGTGGGCTCGCGGCCGAGATCCTGCAGCATCTGCCGCTGCACTCGGGCCAGTTTGTTGATCACTTCGACCATGTGAACCGGGATGCGGATGGTCCGCGCCTGGTCGGCCATGGCGCGGGTGATCGCCTGCCGGATCCACCAGGTGGCGTAGGTGGAGAACTTGTAGCCCTTGGTGTAGTCGAACTTCTCGACCGCGCGGATCAGGCCCAGGTTGCCCTCCTGGATCAGGTCCAGGAAGAGCATGCCGCGGCCGGTGTAGCGCTTGGCCAGCGAGACCACCAGGCGCAGGTTGGCCTCGAGCAGGTGGTTCTTGGCCCGGCGGCCGTCTTCGGCGATCCACTCAAGCTCGGCGCGAACGTCGACGGGAAGCCGGTCACCGTCCGCCCCCAGCTGCTCCTCGGCGAACAGACCGGCCTCGATGCGCTTGGCCAGCTCGACCTCCTGCTCCGCGTTGAGCAGGGGAACCTTGCCGATCTGCTTGAGGTAGTCCTTGACCGGGTCGGCCGTCGCGCCCGCGGCGGCGACCTGAGGCACGGGGGCGTCATCGTCGTCGTCGGACAGGATGAGGACCTCGTCCTCGTTCTGCTCGACGGCCCCGGCCTTCGGCTCCTCCTCGGCCTCGACCTCGGCCTCGATCTCCACCTCGACCTCGACCTCGACCTCGACCTCGGCCTCGGCCTCGAGATCGAAGTCCTCGATCTCGACATCCTCGAGATCGATGACCTCGTCGTCGTCACCGGTGACCACCGGCTTCGACTCGGCCTTTGGCGCGGGTGCGGCCGCCTCGGGCGCGGGCTTCCTCGGCGGCGGAGCGGGAACCGGCTTCTTCGCGGACGGCGCGATCTTCTTGGGCGGCGGCGCGGGCTTCTTGGCCGCGGCGGCGGGCTCAGAGCCGCTGACGACCGCCGTGACGGTCTCCGGCTGCTCCTTGGCCGCCGCGGCGGTCTTCGTCTTCTTGACCGGGGCGGGAGCGGCGGGGGTACGACGCTTGGTCGAAGTCCGGGACTTCTTGGGAGCCGCGGAGTCCTCAGCAGTCAGCCGTACGGTGATGCCCTCTTTGCTGAGGCTGCGCAGAATTCCAGCGACCTGCGCCATCGGAATGTCCGCTTCCTCGACGGCCTTGCGGACATCCTCGGACTCGAGGAACCCCTGCGAGCGCCCCCGCTCCATCAGCTGCTGAATGACGGGCTCGTTCAGCTCGGATGGCTTCGAGCGAGTCGAACTTGCAGGCGACACGAACACCTCTCGAAGGAAAGCGTGACGAGAATGGACCAAGGTGCCCACTAGGGGCGGAACCTCTAGTTGTTGATGAACGAGGCCGCGCGAACCGCGACGCACCTGTCCAGCATTGTGGCACGACACCGTGATCCATACGGCCGCCTCCTGGCGGTTGCCCTCCACCCTAGGCCGACCAAGAGAGTAGTGCGTACGGAAGCGAGGCACCGATACCCGAAAGCAACCGTTATGACTGTTTCATTCAGTCACTCTTCGTGGCCAGGGGAACATGAATCGCGAGCACCGTGACGTCATCATCCTGTTCATACCCAGACAGCATCCGGTCAACTAGGAAATCCAGCAACATATGCGGACTTCCGACAACTTCTGGCGGCGCTTCGGTAACAACAGAGCAAAGATCGGCAAGACCGGCATCCAGCCCACGCTTCCGGTTCTCCACCAGACCATCCGAATACAGGACCGCGGTGTGTCCCGGCGGGACACAGAACCGGAACTGCCTGCGACTCGTCGGCCAGCCGAGCGGGGTGCCCGGCTCGCCCTCGCACAGCAGCGGAACACCCTGCGGAGAGACCAGCAGGGGCGGCGGATGACCGGCGAGCGCCAGCGTCCCCTCACCGGTCCCGGGCTCGACGACCATGTAGGCCAGGGTCGTGACCTGCTCTTCCTCCTCGGTCGCCTCGAAGACCCTGTCCAGGCCGGTGAGAACCGCCGCGGGCGGCGGGTTGGTCAGCGCGAGGGCCCGCATGGCGTTGCGGATGCGGCCCATGCCCGCGGCCGCTTTCACGCCCTTGCCCATGACGTCCCCGACCACCGCGGCGACCCGCCCGTCCTGCAGCACGAACGCGTCGTACCAGTCGCCGCCGACCTGCACGTGACGGCTTCCCGAGCGGAAGCGCTGGGCCAGCACCAGTCCGCGCACCACCGGCAGGCGGTCGGGCAGCAGGCTGCGCTGCAGGGTCTCGGCGGTGCGGTGCTCGCGCTCGAAGAGGGTGGCCCGCTCGACGGCGAGGGCGCACTGTCCCGCGAGCGCCTCCAGGAAAACCCCGTCCTCCTGGGAAATCTTCTGCGGACGGGTGAAGGAGAAGCGCAGCGCGCCGAGCGCGCGCCCCGCGGCCAGCAGCGGAAGGCCGACCCACGCCCGCTCGTCGCTGTGCGAGACGAAACCGGTGATAGCCTCCTCGTCACCTCCCGCGTCCACGAGCTGGGCGCGCAGGCTGTCCGGTGACTCGGCGAAGACCGGGCGGCGGCTGTTGACCGCCATGGTCATCACGCTGGAGTGCGACAGCGGGATCTCCTCGCCCGGCGCCCCCGGCACGTCGGGGATGCCACCGCTGTTGACCAGCTTCAGCGCGGCCCGCTCGACGTCGAGCAGAGCGACGGCCGACCGATCGGCCGCCAGTGCCGTACGGCCGACGTCGATGATGACCTGGACGACCTGCTCGACGGTGAGCGCCTCGGCGAGCATGGCCGTCGCGCCCTGCAGGCGTGCCGTGCGCAGGGCGGCGGCGCCGAGCTGGTCGGTGAGCCTGCCTCGCATCTCCTCGGCCTCACGCTGCGGGGTCACGTCGGTGTTGGCACCGACCCACTCGACCACCCGGCCGTGCCGGATGATCGGGACGGCGCGCACCTCGAAATGGCGGTAGCCACTGGCCCTGGTGCGGACCCGGTAGCTCCACTCGAACATGATCCGGCCCCGGAGGGCCTCACGCCACGCCTCCTCGGTGTGCTGACGGTCGTCGGGATGCACGGCGTCCAGCCAGCCGTGGGCGAGGTACTCCTCGAGCCCCTGGCCGGTGATGGCGCGCCACTGGGGGGCGTCCTCGAGCACGGCCCCCGTCGGGGCCGTGATCCACACGAGCTGGGACTGCGCCTCGACCAGCGAGCGGTAGCGCTCCTCACTGCGTCGCAGATCCTCCTCGACCTGGCGGCTCTCCGTGATGTCGACGCCGACCAGGCAGATCGCGTGAAGCGTTCCTTCGTCGTCGTGGATCGGCGAGAAGGTCAGCGACCAATGGTGGGTGTCCCCGCCGGCCGTACGCACCCGGATCCGCTGGTCCCCCTCGACCTCGGCCCCTTCCGCGATGGCGCGAACCGACCCCTCGACCAGCGCGGTGAGATCGGCGGAGAGCAGCTCGCCGGGAGTCCGGCCGACCAGGCGCTCCGCGGACAGGCCGACCACATCGGCGAAGACCTCGTCGACACGCTGGAAACGGCCATCGGGATCGAAGAACGCGAAGGCGAACGGCGACTGCGACAGCAGGCCCTGCAGCAGGCCGGAGTCCGAGATGTCCACACCCGACTTCCGGGGACGGGGCACGGAGGTTTCGGCGCTCATGGTCGGCACCTCCGTCGCGTGCCAGGGTCTCCCACGAGGCACATCTCCAAACTTGCGAATTGGCGTAGCGCAGCTCCGGGGGACCGGATCCTGCAGTACATCATCGGCGATGGGCGGGTGTGGACGGAAGCCCCGCTCATGATGCGGTCACCGCATCCAGCGGGCCTTCCCGGTCACGGAACCGGGATGTCCACGCTAACGCGCTCGGCTCCGGCACGGACGTCGTCCGGACCGGCTTCGGCGCGAAGCCGGGCGGTGACACCGTCTCCCGCGGCGTCCGTCCTCTTCCGCGGCGCCGGTGACGACCGCGCCGCGCCGCGAGCGGCCCGGTCCGGGACCGTTCCGCGCACCGTGCGGCGTGCCCGCTCCCGGGGACACGCGCAGGCCGGAGCCCGATGTCGCTCCCACCGCCCTCCAGAACCACCGGGGCGGTCGCCACCGGCGCCTTCTAACGTTTGCGGCCAGGACCCTAGCAGGATCAAGCCGGACCGTCCCGACAACTGCCCACCTCGTCTCCGCAAGCGTCCAGGGAAGATCAGGCTACTGACTCATTCCCGATTTGGCTCCCCCTTCGGGGACAGTCGTTTACTCCCCTGTCGACAAATCCAGTCAAGACACTCCTCACCTCGCATCTCTTCCTCGCAAACATCGGCCGACACCCGCCCCCCGAGGGTTGACACTCGCGCGATAAGTTGTGGAATGGGAACGCACGACCCCGCCGTCCGTCCGGGGGGTACCTCCCGGAAACCGGAGGAATGCGACACCCATGACCGCTCTCGCCACAGGCCTCAGCGGCGGCCCTCAGGCGTTCCACGACCAGGTGAGCGCCGATCTCGCCGCCGAGTTCCGCACCGTTCCTCCCAGCACCGTGGACCGGTGCGTGGCCGACGCATGGGCCTGCGCCGAGCACCTGGGAGTCGAGGCGACACCCGAGGTGGTCGAACGCGTCGCCCGCGAGCATCTGCTCGCCCTCGTCAACTCCGCGCCGCCACCGCGAAGTCCCCGGTAACATCGAGATCACCGGGCCGTGTTCCATGCACCGTTCAGCCCGGGAACGCGAGAAGGTTGGGACGTGAGCGAGCAGGGCGAGCGAGCCAATCAACACGGCACCGGGCTCATACGGCCGACGGAGGGGGCGGCTTGAACCGGCGGCACCGTCGAGACCCGAGAGAGAGCCAGTCTCCGGACGAGGTGTTCGCCGAGATGCTGCTCGCCGCCCGGGAGCTGCTGGCCGTGCGCAGCCCGCTGGACGCCGAGCTCATGGTCTCCGACATGGTCGGAGCCTGGTGGGGGCGGCGCCTGCGGGGCGGGGACGCGGAGCAGGTCCTCGGCGAGGGCCTGGTCGACTACGCCGCGAAGGCGGGATCCCCCGCCGCGCTGACCCTGCTGATCGCGCTCGCCTACCTCGGCACCGCCCGCCAGGCCGCGAAGGCGGAGGGCGCGGCCCTGGCGCTCATCGAGCGGGACGTGGCCAGGCCCCGCTGGGCCAACCGGCTCGGCGTCGTCAAGCCGACCGGCTGTTACGTCTCCCGCGACGCCTACGGCGACCAGGACACCGTGGTGTGCACCTTCGGCTACCGGGGCGCCGACAGCGACGAGGACCGCCACGCGCTGGTCATGGTCGTCGACTACAACATGCGCGGCATCGCCCGCGACACCTGGGTCTCCTCCCACGTGGACAAGCTGCTCGACCAGGCCAGGGCCGAGGCTGCGGCCAACCCAATGCTCAGGTTCGAGGAGATCGAGCCGCAGCAGGCCAGAGCGCTGCTGGAGTCGGCCATGAAGGCCACGGCGGAGTACGGCGACCGCAGGACGAGCGCGCCCGTCAGCGACAGCTACAGCGCCTACCACGCCTTCGCCCGCTCCCGGATCAAGGCGCTGCCGCCCGGCCGCAAGCGTCCCGCCCCGCTGCACAGCGAGGCCCCCTACAGTCGTGACCGCAGGGCGATGCTGGCCGCGGAGTTTCTCTCCTCCGACGCCGCCGAGCACCTGTCCGACCCCTCCGCGGCCTCGAGGTGCGCCGACCACATCATCGACTACGGCTGCGACCAGGATTTCGGCAGGCCGATGCGGATCAGCCCGACCAAGTGCCAGACGTTCCTGCTCGACTGGCTGCCGCGCAAGGTCATGCTCAGCCCCGCGGAGCAGGAGGCCGTGCCGTATGTGCTGGGGGCGTGGGCGCGGTTCGCCGCGCGCCGTACCGGACTGGCCGACCAGGGCCTGCGCGCGACGCTCGACGGCATCTGGGAGGCCACAACCAGGTTCGCCGATGCCTACCGTGACCCGACCACCTTCGGTCTCGACCGCGACCTGCTGGAGCGCCTGCTGCCGGACGGCGACCTGTCCGCGCTGGCCCGGCGGGTCTTCGCCTTCCCGTTCCTGCAGGGCACGCACGGTGAGATCAAACTCGACCTGCTCAACCCCTCCGACGAGGCCGACCGCAGGATCCTGCTGGGCATCGATCACGCGGGCGAGCAGGACAGGCCCGACTACGACGAGCACCTCGCCTGGCACGAGGAGATCGCGGGCAGACTCTGGGAGGGCGACCCTCCGCAGCTCTGGGAGGCCGCCCAGCGACTGCTGGACCTGGGCCACGACCGGCACGACGTGCTGCACGTGCTGATCGAGATCGCCGAGCGGATCGGGGACGACCCCGAGGAACTGGCCATCGCCCTCGACGATATCGCCGATATTCCCGACGAGCCTCCGATGTAGGTGAGCCATGGTGATCGATCTCAACGCCGACCTGGGGGAAGGCTTCGGCATCTGGCGGCTGGGAGACGACGCGGCCCTGCTCGACCTGGTGACCAGCGCGAACGTCGCCTGCGGGTTCCATGCGGGCGACCCGCTGACCATTCGCCGCACCTGTGCCGCCGCGGTCGACCGGGGGGTGCTGATCGGGGCCCAGGTGTCCTACCGGGACCTGGCCGGGTTCGGGCGCCGCGAGATGGACGTCGATCCCGAGGAGCTCTGCGCCGAGGTCCTCTACCAGCTGTCCGCGGTTGATGGCATCGCCAGGGCGATGGGCGGCCAGGTCTCCTACGTCAAGCCGCACGGCGCGCTCTACAACCGGATCTGCCGCGACCCCGAACAGGCGGAGGCGGTCGTGGCCGCCGTCGCCGACCACGACGAACGGCTGCCGCTGCTGAGCCTGCCCGGTTCCGTGGTCCACGAGATCGCCGCCCGCGAGGGACTCACCACCGTCACCGAGGCCTTCGCCGACCGCGCCTACACCCCGGAGGGCACCCTGGTCTCCCGCCGCTCTCCCGGCGCGGTGCTGCACGACCCCGGCGAGGTCGCGGCGAGGGCCGTGCGCATGGCGACCGCCAGAACGGTGACCGCCGTCGACGGATCGGAGGTCGCGGTTGACGCCCGCTCGATCTGCGTGCACGGCGACACCCCCGACGCCGTGCTGCTGGCACGGGCCGTGCGCGACGGGCTGGTCGCAGCAGGGGTGACCCTGAAGGCGTTCGCATGAGGCCGCGGCCTCGCGCGGGGCGGGAACGGTGATCCGCCGGGCCGGAGAGCACGCCCTGCTGGTCGAGACCGGCTCCCTGGAGGTCTCCCACAGGCTCGACGCCCTGCTTCGGGCCTCCCGCCCGCCCGGTGTGGCCGAGATCGTGCCCGGTCCTGAGACCGTCCTGGTGAACGCGCCGGGCACCGACCCGTCCCAGCTTCGGCCATGGATCTCCGGGCTGCTGGACACGGCCCGCGTCCCCTCTGGGGAAGGCCTCCCGCCCGCCGCGACCGTGACGGTCCCCGTCGTCTACGACGGCGCCGACCTCGACGAGGTCGCCGCCCTGACCGGGCTGTCCGCCGCGGAGGTGGTCGAGCGGCACACCAGGCGGGAGCTCGTCGCGGGCTGGCTGGGATTCGCCCCCGGGTTCGCCTACCTCACGGGACTGGATCCGGCACTGCACGTACCCAGGCTCACCACGCCGAGAACGTCGGTGCCCGCCGGGGCCGTGGCGATCGCGGGGCCGTACTCCGCGGTCTACCCCTCGGCCTCACCGGGCGGTTGGCGGCTGCTCGGCCGCTCCCCGGTGACGGTGTGGGACCTGTCCGCCGACCCGCCCGCCCTGCTCACACCGGGCACCAGGGTCAGGTTCGAGGCGATCTCCACCCCATGATCGAGGTCATCGCGCCGGGGCCGTACGCCACCGTCCAGGATCTCGGCCGCCCCGGCTACGGTCATCTCGGCGTGCCGTGCTCCGGTGCCGCGGACGCGCCCAGCCTGCGGCTGGCCAACCGCCTCGTCGGCAACCCCGAGGACGCCGCCGGGATCGAGCTGACCTTCGGCGGCGCCCGGCTCCGCTTCGACGCCGGAGCCTGGGTCGCCATCACCGGGGCCGCCTGCCCCCTGGAGTTCGTCGTGCGCGGCACGACGGTCCGGCAGGGGATGCACGCGCCGTTCTGGGTCCCGGCCGGCGGGGAACTGCGGGTCGCGATCCCTCCGGCGGGCCTGCGGACCTATCTCGCCGTCCGTGGCGGTCTCGAAACGCCCGTCGTGCTGGGCAGCCGCTCGACCGACTCACTCTGCGGCCTCGGCCCTCCCCCGCTCCGCGCGGGCACCGTGCTGCCGGTGGGGCCGACCCGCGGCCTGCCTCCCCTCACCACGGACGCCGTGCCCCCCTGTCCCGCGCGGGAGGTCCTGGGGGTCGTGGCGGGGCCCAGGGACGACTGGTTCGTGCCCGGCGCGCTGGCCGGGCTGTGCGCGGAGCCGTACGTGGTGAGCCAGGACAGCAACCGGGTCGGCGTACGGCTCAGCGGCGCCCGCCTGGAACGGGCCCGTGGCGAGGAGCTGCCCAGCGAGGGGGTGGTGACCGGGGCCGTGCAGGTGCCGCCCGACGGGCAGCCGATCGTCTTCCTCGCCGACCACCCGCCGACGGGCGGCTATCCCGTGATCGCCGTCCTCACCTCCGCCTGCCTCGCCGCCGCCGCCCAGCTGCGCCCCGGCGACCAGGTCCGCTTCCGCCTGGAGCACCCCGTCGCCCGCTGACACGAACGCCTTGAACAGGCCGCCGTCCACTGACGATCCACGTGTGACGCCGCCGGGCGGCCCGCTGTGCTCTCAGGTCACAGCCATCGTCTGTGGCGGCGTGACGCGGTGGGTTCAGCGACGCAGAAGCGAGCTGACCCGTTCACTTTCCCCGGCCAGGGCGGCGGGAGGGACCTCCTCCAGGAGGTCGAAGGCGATCCGGCCGTTCTTGGCCTCCCAGACTCCGGCGACCCTCCCCTGGTGGATCACGACCGGGGAGATCCAGCCCGCGGCCCGGCTGACCTTGGGCCTGGCCTCCTTCGGCAGCAGCGGTTCGAGGTCGCGGGGAGCACCCAGGATGTATTGGTCGAAGCCGGGGAGCAGGTGGACGCCGGTCGCGGGCCCGGTCGCCGCCAGGTCGTCGAGGTGCTCGGCGAGCATGACCATCGGGCGGCCGTCCACCTCGATCTCCGCCAGCTCCGGGGCGAGGTCGCGGAACCAGCCGCGCAGGACCGCCTTGGGGGCGGCGCCCCGGTAGAGCCAGGTGTCGAAGGTCTCCGGGGTTCCCGGGCCGTGGGCGCCGAGGAAGGACCTGATGAGGCGCGCGCCGCCCTCCTCCCGCGAGGGCGGCACCGAGGGCCAGCCCGGCACCCAGTCGCGAGGGCTGACGAAGGTCACGCGGCCCTCGCGCTGCGGGCCGTAGCAGAGCTCGCCGAGGAAGCTCAGCGGTTTGAGCAGCGCTCCCCAGCCCGAGGTCAGCGCCTGTCTCAGGTGCGCGTCTCCGGTGACCTCGATGACGGCCTCGACCAGCTCCTCGCGGGTCAGCACGCGCCTTTCGAGCGCCTTCGGGACCGCGTCGAGAATGGCCGCGACCTCGTCGGCGGTGACCCCGTGGCCGCGCTGCCACGACCCCTTCTCCCAGTTGCGGAAGGAACCGAGGACCGCGGCGTAGGAGGGCAGCTCGTCCGAGGGGACCAGGTGCAGGGTGCCGCGTGCCGTCCAGGTCTTGACCAGGACGCGGTCGAGCCACAGGGCCTCGTCGATCTCACCGGGGCGCGGATCGGCGTGCCGCACGGCGATGGCGAGCTCGGCGGAGGAGGCCACCTGGGCCTGCACCCCCGTCAGGCGGCGGACGACGGACACGACGTCCGGTCCCGCGACCGGATCGACGAACTGCCGTTTCAACCGCCAAGCGAGGACCTGGGGCCAGGTCGTGGAGAAAGCCATGAGACGACTTCTACCTCCTGGCCCCGACAGAATCGGAGGCGAGGCCCCGCCGGGCCGAAGCGGGTGCCGGGCAGGTCTTCCGGCCTGCCCGGCTCGCGCGGGCCTACTTGGTGAAACCGATGTCCTGGTATCTCAGGTCGTAGAAGCCACGGGCCCCGTAGTTGGCGATGTTCCTGTTGACGGCCACGTTCTGCGGGCGCTGGTAGAGCGTCACCACGTTCACCGCCTCCCAGATCAGCTTGTCCGCGGCGTTGGTGTCCTCAATGGCCCGGGCACCGTCGAGGTCGGAGGTCGCCTTGTCCATCGCGGCGTTGATCTCCGGGGAGCCGATGCGGCCGAGGTTGGCGTTCCACTGCGGCTGGCCCTTCGAGTTCCGGACGGCATTGGCGTACTGGCCGTAGCCGCTGGAGACCGGGAAAGGCGTGCCCACGTAGGCGAACGCGGTGATGTCGTAGTTGCCGGGGATGATGTATTTGGTGAAGTAGTCGTCGCTGGGCACCGCCTGAAGGGTGACCTTGACACCGATCTGGGCCAGCATGTTCTGGGTGATCTCGGCCTCGGACTTGGTGAGCTGCAGGCCTGAGGGCATGACGAAGCGCAGGTTCAGCTCCTTGCCGTCCTTCGTGCGTGTCTGGCCGGACAGCTTCCAGCCCGCGGCGTCCAGCAGTTGCTTCGCCCGCTCCGGGTTGTAGACGCCGATCTCGCCCGCGTTGTCGCGATAGCCGTCCTGGGTGTTCATGAAGAAGTGGTTGTTCAGCAGCACGATCGGCCAGTCCAGGCCCTGCAGGTCGGACTGGGTGATGGCCTGGCGGTTGATGCCCATCGCGATGGCCCTGCGGACGTTGACGTCGGAGAGCAGCGCGCTCTCGCCGTTCATCGTGAAGTGCCGGAAGTCGGGTCCCGCGGCCTGCCGGATGATCGCGCCCTGGCTGCTCTTCGCCCGCGCGTAGTCGGGCGCGGACGGCCCGACGTCGAAGGTGTCGAGCTCGCCGTTGCTGAAGGCGCCGACCAGCGCGTCGCTCTCCAGCGAGCGATAGATGATCTTGTCCAGTTTGGCCTTCTCACCCCACCAGTGGTCGTCTCTGGCGATGGTGATGGTCTTGGCCGTCTGGTCGAACGAGACGAACCTGAACGGGCCCGCGGTGATCGGGATCCGGTTCAGCCACGCGGTGTTGAAGGCCTCGGCGGTCGCGTTCGTGCTCTTGGGGTAGAGCGGGCCGAACAACGCCTGCCAGTCGCCGAAGGGCTTGGCGAAGGTGATGATCACCTCGTGGACGTCCCTGCCCTTCTCCACGCTCTCGATGTCGTGGTAGCCGGTGGTGCCCGCGACGCGGTAGTCGGGGTTGGCGCCGTTCATCGCCTCCCACTGGGCCCGGTAGTCCTCCCAGGTGATCGGCGTCCCGTCCGACCACTTGGCGCTCGGGTTGAGGGTCAGCGTGACGACCTGCTTCGGCTTGCTCTCGGTGATCTTCCCGGCCAGGAGGTAGTCGGTGTTCGCCGAGATCTCACCCTTCTCATTGGAACGGAACGCCGAGGGCATGAGCGCGTCGATGACCTTCTTGACCATGGCCAGGTTGCCGTCGACGTGGTTGAGGTTCCAGTTGGTCGGATACTCGTTGATGCCCCAGCGGAGCAGGCCTCCGTCCTTGACCTTCTCCCTGGGAACCGGGTTGATGTCGTAGGCCTTGACCGCGGAGGACCCGGCCCTCTGCTCGTCCCCTTCGCTGCTCGGGCCGCCTCCCCTGCCAGCGCCCTGGCCTCCACAGCCGGCGAGGGCCAGCGAGCCGGCAACGGTCAGCGCAGTGGCGAACGCGCCCACGCGCCGGATTGATATCACAGTTCCTCCAGGGTTATACGACTTCGACCTTCTCGGCGAAGTGACATGAGACGCCGTGGTCCTCCCCGAACGGGCGGATCTGGGGCTCCTCGTTCACGCATCGGCTCCGGCCGGTCTCGTCGAGAGTCCTGAACTTGGGGCAGCGGGTGCGGAAGCGGCAGCCCGAGGGAGGCGCCGCCGGGCTCGGCAGGTCGCCTTCGAGCAGGATGCGCCGTCTGGAACGTTCCTTACGCGGGTCGGGCAGTGGAATGGCCGAGAGCAACGCCTGCGTGTAGGGATGCATCGGGGCGTCGTAGACCTCGCCGACCCGGCCTATCTCGGCGATCCTCCCGAGATACATGACCGCGACCCGGTCGGCGATGTGCCGGACCACGGCCAGGTCGTGCGCAACGAACAGGTAGGACAGACCCAGACGGAGCTTCAGGTCCTCGAGCAGGTTGATCACGCCTGCCTGGATGGAGACGTCGAGCGCGGAGACCGGCTCGTCCAGCACCACCAACCTGGGCTCCAGGGCGAGCGCGCGGGCGATGCCGACACGCTGGCGCTGACCTCCGGAGAAATCCTGCGGGTAGCGCGCGGCGTGGCCGGAATCCAGCCCGACCAGGCCGAGCAGTTCCTGGATCCTCGGCCCGGGATCCTTGACGCCGTGCGCGCGCAGCGGCTCGGCGACGATGTCGTAGACGGTCATCCTGGGATCCAGCGAGGCCAGCGGATCCTGGAAGACGACCTGCATGTCCCGCCGGATCGCCATCCGCTCGCGGGCGCCGAGCGCCGAGGTCTCGTGTCCCAGAACCACAATCGTGCCGTGCTGTGGCCTGGCCAGCTCGAGGATCTCCATCAGGGTGGTCGTCTTGCCGCAGCCGGACTCGCCGACCAGGCCGAGCGTCTCCATCTCGCGGATGTCGAAGCTGATGCCGTCGACCGCGTACACCGTGCCGACCCGCCGTCTGAAGATCGCCCCCTTCATCAGGGGGTGGTGCTTGGTCAGGTCGTTCACCGCCAGGACCACCTCGCGCTCGTCGCGCGGCGGCCGTAGCGGCCACTCGCCGGAGACGGCGCCTTCCGCGGCCCCGCCCTCCCCCGCGACGGCGGTGTCGGGAGCGATCCGGTAGACCTGGGCGGGCGACCAGTCCCCCGCCTCGATCTCACCGGCGCGGACGCACGCGGCCAGGTGGTCCGGCGAGCCGATCACCTCAAGTGCGGGCTCCTCCTCGGCGCAGGCGGGCACCGCCATCGGGCAGCGGGGCTCGAACGGGCAGCCGGGCGGCAGCGCCGCGGGCGAGGGGGGACTTCCCGCGATCGGGACCAGCGGCTGGTCGCCGCCCAGATCGAGGCGGGGGATGGAGCCGAGCAGGCCCATGGTGTACGGCATGCGCGAGCGGTAGTAGACGTCGTCGACGGAACCGACCTCGACGGACCGCCCGGCGTACATGACCATGACCCTGTCGGCGAACCCCGCGACGACCCCCAGATCATGGGTGATCATGACGATCGCCGCGCCGGTCTCCCGCTGCGCCCGTTTCAGCACCTCGAGCACCTGGGCCTGGATGGTGACGTCGAGCGCGGTCGTCGGCTCGTCACAGATGATCACATCGGGGTCGTTCGCGATCGCCATCGCGATCACCGCGCGCTGCCGCATGCCCCCGGAGAACTCGTGCGGGAACGCCCTGGCGCGCTGCGCGGCGTTGGGGATGCCGACCAGGTCGAGCAGCTCGACGGCCCGTTTGGCGGCCTTCTGCCTGGTGACGCGCTGGTGGATCCGCACGGCCTCCGCGATCTGGTCGCCCACGCGGTAGACGGGGGTGAGCGCGGACAGGGGGTCCTGGAAGACCATCGAGATCGTCTTGCCACGAAAGGCGGTGAGCGCCTTCTCCCCGGCTCCCAGGATCTCCCGGCCGAGCAGCCGGGCCGAGCCGGTGACGCGGGCGTGCGGCGGCAGCAGGCCCATCACGGCCAGCGAGGTGACCGACTTGCCCGATCCGGACTCACCGACGATGCCGAGCACCTCGCCGGGGCGGACCGCGTAGCTCACTCCGCGTACGGCGTGCACCGCGCCCGGCCCCGAACCGAACGTGACGTCGAGGCCGGTCACCTCGAGCACCGGCTCAACGGGCACCACGGGGCCGGGGTTCTCAGGACGCCTGTGGCGTCCCGCGCTACCCCGGCGCCGCGGGTGGTCCGTGTGCTCGGAACGGTCAGGACGGTCAGGACGCTCCTGGCGCAGAGCCTGGCCGTTGCCCGACCACGCGGCCGCCGCGCACTCGTCGCGCTCACTCACTGTGCGCCCCTCTTCGCGGTGGGGTCGAAGGCGTCTCGCAGGGCGTCGCCGACCAGGTTCACCGCGAGCACGGTGACGATCAGCAGCCCGGCGCAGAACCAGAACGTCCACGGGGCGTAGACGGCCGTCTTGGCGCCGTCGGCGATGAGGCTGCCCAGCGAGACGTCGGGCGGCTGGATGCCGAACCCGAAGTAGGACAGGGAGGTTTCGGTGAGGATCGCGGCGCTGACGTTCAACGTCGCGTCCACGACCAGCAGCGAGGACATGTTCGGGATGACGTGCCTGAAGATGATCTTTATCGGCGGGACGCCCATGAACCTGGCCGCCTGGATGAACTCCCGCTCCTTGAGCGAAACCGTCATGCTCCGGACGATCTTCGAGGTGACCATCCAGAGGAACATCGCCAGCACGAGCACGAACAGCGGCCACTGCCCACCCGCGAACAGCGGCGACATGATCGCCAGGATCAGGAAGGCGGGCAGCACGAGCAGCAGGTCGGTGATCCAGGTCAGCGCCCGGTCGGTCCAGCCCATGAAATATCCGGCGAAGGCGCCGACGACGGCCGCCAGCGTGGTACCGACCACGGCGGCGAGCAGCCCGACGATGAGCGACTTCTGCATGCCGCGCAGCGTGACGGCGTACACGTCGGCGCCGGTCTGCAGCGTGCCCCACCAGTGCCGGGACGAAGGCGGCTGGAGGAAGGCCGTGAAGTCCTTGTCGGTGTAGGTCCACCCGCCGACGTACGGCCCGGCGAACGCCAGCAGGAACATCATTCCGAGGAGCGCGAACCCGATCCGGCCCTGGAGGGAGCCGTAGAAGCGGCCCGCGACCACCCGGAACCGGGAGGGCGCCTTGATTCTGCCGATGCCCGCCCGTTGCTCGGCGAGCTCCTCGTCCGTAATGGTCATCTTCCTCCTCACCCCACCCGGACCCGGGGGTCGAGGACCGCATGGAGAACGTCGGATGCCAGGGACGCCACCAGAACCGCGAAGGCCGCGAAGCAGCTGATCGCCGCAACGGTGTTGACGTCGTTGGTTGAGATGGAGTCGACCAGCCACTCGCCCATGCCGTGCCAGCCGAAGATCTTCTCGGTGAAGGTCGTGCCGACCAGAAGCGCGCCGAAGGTGAAGGCGAAGTAGGTGACCGCGGGGATCAGCGCGGTGCGCAGCGCGTGCCTGGTCAGCGCGGTACGGCGCCGCAGCCCCTTGGCCATCGCCGTGCGGACGAAGTCGGCGCCGAGCACGTCGAGCATCATGTTGCGCTGGTAGCGGCTGTAGACGGCGATCAGCCCCAGCGACAGGGAGAGCGTCGGCAGGATCAAATGCTGGAGGCGGTCGACGAGCTGGGTGAGGAAACCGCCCTCGAGGCCGGGGGTCGCCTCGCCGCTGACCAGGAAGACCTGGAGGCCGGTCAGCTCGTTGAACCAGACCGCGCCGATGATCAGCATGTTGGCGAGCACGACCGTGGGGACGGCGAGGACGATGAAGGAGGCTCCCGTCGAGAGCCGGTCGAACACTCCGTACTGCTTGACCGCGGCGTACGCGCCGACGAGCACGCCCGTGAGGCTGCCGAGGACCAGCCCGATGGTGATCAGGCGCAGCGTGACGCCGATCCGCCGCCCGAGGTCGTCGGCGACCGACCCGCCGGTCACCGTCCTGCCGAAGTCGCCGTGCAGGACGTCGCCCGCCCAGGTCAGGTAGCGCTGGACCAGCGGGGTCTCGTCGTTCAGGTTCAGCTCGGTGAGGCGCGCGTCGATGACCGCCTGCGGGATCGGCGGGTTGCGGCCCTCGTAGTTCGAGCGGGGGTTGAGCGCGCTGGCGGCCAGCATGTAGGCCAGACTCGTGGCGACGACGATCAGCACCAGATAGTTGAGCAGCCTGCGGAGAAGGAATCCCGCCATCGTGCCCCCCTTTCGCCGTCGTCCCTGCTGTCGGTGGCCATCCTGCTACATAATGCGGCCAGTCAACTACAGGGAGTGCTCAATCGGGGGTTCGATCTCGGTCAAGGGCGGTGTTTACCACGCTATCTCGCGGGTCCGGGGGCCGAGAAGTTCGGGTCAGCGCTCCGCAAGCTCGTTCACGGCGGCGCGCAGGTCCGCACCGGTGATCGTGGTCAGGTCGGCCGCGCTGGCGGTGCCGCCGCCCTGCGCGGCAAGGCGCACGTCCCTGCGCATCGCGGCACGCTCGAACAGCGAACGCGCGAACCTGCCGTTGCCGAGGCCGTCGATCAGGCCGTCCTCGCAGACCCACGTGAAGACCTCTGCCAGGTCGCGTCTCGCCGCCGCGTCGAACCGGTCGCCCGATCCGTGGGCGAGCAGCGCGGCGATCTCGGTCAACTCGCCGGGCGAGTAGGAGGGGAAGTGCACGCGCTGACTGAACCTACTGGTCAGGCCTGGGTTGGTCGACAAGAACGCGTCCATCTCCCGCTCGTATCCGGCCAGGATGATCACCAGCCGGTCGCGGTCGTCCTCCGCCCGCTTGAGCAGCGTCTGCACCGCCTCCGCGCCGAAGGCGTCACCCCCCGAGTAGCCGGGGTTGACCAGGCTGTAGGCCTCGTCGATGAACAGCACCCCGCCGAGCGCCCTGTCGACCAGCTCGTTCGTCTTGATCGCGGTCGCGCCGAGGTGCTGGCCGACCAGGTCGGCCCGCTGAGCCTCGACCACGTCCGGCTGGGCGAGCAGGCCGAGCGCGGAGAAGATGCGGCCCAGGATGCGGGCCACGGTGGTCTTGCCGGTGCCGGGAGGGCCGGTGAACACGAAGTGACGCATCTGCGGGGGCGTCGGCAGCCCGCGCTCCTGACGCATTCTGGCCACCTTGAGCTGCGCGGTGATCGCGTGCACCTGACGCTTGACGGGTTCGAGACCCGCCATCCTGTCCAGATCGGCCAGCGCTTCCTCAAGGGAGGGCGTCGCCTGGTAGCCCCGGTAGCGGGAGGTGAGCTCGTCGAACGCCTTGGCGACGTCGCCCGCGGTCGTGGTCACCAGGTTCTCCGCGGTCGGTGAGCCGCCTCCGCCGACCACCCGCACGTCACGGGCCTGCGCGGCGGCCTCGACGAGGCTGCGGACGAACCTGGCGTTGCCCAGCTCGTCGACGAGCGCGCGCCGGTGCACGTCCTCGAACCGGGCGAGCAGCGCGGGGCGGGCGTCCTCGGCCAACCGGTCACCACGCCGCCGCTGCAGCAGCTCGGTGATCTCCAGCAGCTCCCGCGGGGCGTAGCTCGGGAAGCGGACACGGCTGGAGAAGCGGCTCGACAGACCGGGGTTCGAGGACAGGAAGCCGCCCATCTCCTTCTCGTATCCGGCCAGGATGATGATCAGCCGATCGCGGTCGTCCTCCGCCCGCTTGAGCAGCGTCTGCACCGCCTCGGCGCCGAACCGGTCCGGCTGGCCGTCTCCCGAGTTGACCAGGCTGTAGGCCTCGTCGATGAACAGCACCCCGCCGAGCGCCCTGTCGATCACCTCGTTCGTCTTGATCGCGGTCGCGCCGAGGAACTCCCCGACGAGGTCGGCCCGCTGGACCTCGACCACGTAGGGGGTCTCCAGCAGGCCGAAGGCGTAGAAGATCTTCGCGACGGCCCTGGCGACGCTGGTCTTGCCGGTGCCGGGAGGGCCGACGAAGACGAAGTGACGCATCGGCGGCTCGGTGGAGTATCCCGCCTCCCTGCGCAGCCTCGCCGCCTCAATCGAGGCGGCGATGGAGCGCACCTGCTCCTTCACCGGGGCCAGGCCGATCATGCCGTCCAGCTCGCCGAGCGCCTCCTCGACGGAGATCGGCGGCGGGGCCGACCGTTCGCCCTGCGCCGGGGCGGGCTGCCCGCTCTCGCGCACCCGCAGCCGCACCCGCTGCTCCCCGGCGTCCAGCGCCGCCCTGGCCTGGCGGGCCTGGACGAACCGGTAGATCAGTACGGCGGCGGCCACGCCGTACGCGACCCATGGGGCCACGCCGGGCGCGAACACGGACAGCGCGGCGGCGACGAGGGCGGCGGGCAGGAGCGCCACGAGCGTGGTCAGCCAGGGCGGGACCCAGCGGATGAGGTGGGCGGCCCCCGCGACGGGCAGGGCGAGGAGCGTCAGCGGCATCGAGGCGGGCACCCCGACGCCGTACAGACTCTGGAAGATCGGCATGAGCAGCAGCCAGGCGACCACGACGACCAGCGTCGCGGCGGCGCGGGGGAAGCGGAGGGTCAGCGCGGCGAAGCCGAGCAGGGACATCGTGAGGAAGAACGCGGTGAACGGGGACCAGCCCATGCCCAGGGCCAGCCCGACCGCCAGGACCAGCACGGCGACGTGGATCAGCCTACGCAGCCCGGGAGAGAGCTGGAAATAACGCAGCCGCACCTTCTCGAACGCATCCCGCGCCGCCGCCCGCCCCGCAGGCCGGGCCCTGTCGGGTTCCCGCATCACGCCTCCCCGGTCCGCCCCCGGTTATACCGCACCGGGAAGACGTTTGCGCGTGCGTGGGCGCCACGCCACGCCGCCACACTGACACGATCAGATAAACGGATGAGACCGGATGAACCCCACGATCCGGGTGCCGGTTTCCTGCCCCGCCTCCCCACGCCGAAACGGCCTGTCCGGCGGCCTTTCCGTCACTCGGCCTGGGTCACCCGTCCTTGACGGCGGCCGTGGTGGCGTCCCTGGTGGCGGCCGGGATATTCGGCGACCACGACCTGCTTGGGGGTGACCCTGAGCACGTCGGCCTCCGCGTCGCCGACCGCGATGCCGCGCACCTCGGCCCAGAAACGGCGTTCCAGCGGGTCTGCGACGAACACCGCGACCCTCGGATCCCGCTCGGCCGCCTCCCACGCGTCGTCGGCGGCGATCAGCCGCAGCTCGCCGTTCGGACTGACCGAGCTGACCGCGCCGACGGCCAGCGCGCGCGGGCCGTCGGGATCGGCGTAGGCCAGGACGACCCCTCTGGCGTAGGTGAAGGCCCGCCGTACCTCGCCGCTGAGGCCGACCGGCGGTTTCACGTCGCCAGGCGGGCGCGGACCGCGGCTGTCGCACATGGTCAGGGAGGACCGCCACGGTCCCGGCGCGCCGCGCCACCACGCCCGCGCCGATCGGGCGGCGAACACCGCGACCAGCGCGGCCAGCGTCACGCCCCCGGCTCCCCAGGCCCAATCACCCGTGGTCGCGGGCAGCCCGAGCAGCGCGACCGCCGCCACGCCCGCGAGCGCCGCTGAGGCGGCGACCAGCAGGGCTCCCGCGACCACGAGCCAGCGGTCGACGGCGAGCACGTGGTCCAGGGATCGAGCCCGGCCGCCTCTGGCGCGTGTCCAGGAGATCGCGGGCGGGACGGCCAGCACGGCGAGGGCGAGCCGGGGCTCGCCGAGCAGCCTGGCGGCCAGCGCGGCGGCCACGAGCACCGACCACGCGCGGCCGACGAGCAGCCAGAGGGTCACGTCGATGTTCCGCCTGGCCGTACGGTCCCGGTGAACCGCGGTGAACTCGGCCAGCGCCCTGACGGGCCGTCCCCGCCAGGCCTCGACCGGCACCCGCAGGACGAGCAGGGCGGCGCCGTTGAGGAGGACGAGTGCCGCGAGCGCCGCCCACGCGCCGCCCGGCGGCTCCGGCGACGCGAGGGCCCGGGGCAGCGCGTCCGGGGAGAGCGGGAGAATCCGCGGGGGGATGGTGACGATCGCCGCCGCGTATGCCACGACGGCGGCCAGCGTGGCCGAGACGGACATGCCGAGCCACGGATCGCGGGTGAGCATGCGCGGGACGTAGGACCAGAGCCTGATCCTGCGGCCCTGCCTGAACGTGATTGCCAGGACCGCGAGCAGGACAGCCGCGCCGCCGATCCTCGCCTCTGCGGCCAGCCCGAGCCAGAACGTGACCGCGGCGGCCACGGCGAGCGCGGCGGCCAGCAGCACGCGGACCTGCCTGGACCAGATCTCCATGGCGTTCCTCGCGCGGCCGGTCTCGCGAGGGTCGATCGGCCAGGCGGGGTCGTGGTGGCCGCGAGGACGTTCCCAGCGCAGGAAGGCGAGGCCGAGGTTGACCCTCGCCGCGGGGTGGTCGTCCACGAGGCGCAGCGCGGCGCGGTAGGCGGTCTCTGCGCGACGGTGCTCACCGCGCAGCAGCGCGAGGTCGCCGGCGAGAACGTGCGGGTCGGGCTCCTCAGGGGCGTAGCGAACGGCCCTGGCCGCCTGGGCGGACGACTCCCGCCAGCGTCCCGGCACCCGGCGCAGGGCGGCACCGAGGCGCAGCCGCGCCGCCCAGGAGCCGGGAGCCAGCCGTACGGCCTCCTCCGCGGCGGCCACGGCCTCGGCCTCGCGACCGAGGCGTTCGAAGGCGAGGCTCGCGAGGCGGTACCCCCAGTCGGCCCCCGTCTGGGCCCCGGGGTCACGGTCGAGCGCGTTACGCGCGGCCTCCAGCGCGGCCTCCGGCTGGTCCCGGTCCAGCCAGGCGACGGCGACGGCACACCACTGGCGGGGGTCGCCGGGGTCGGCGGGGGGCGGAACCGGGCCGGAACCCGGCTCGCCCGGTCCGCTCACCACGGCGGCTCACGAACCTCGCGCTGACTCACCACGATCGTCATCGTGCGTGCGAGATCACTATTTGCCTAGATGGCGGATATATCCCTGTATCTCTCTAGAGAGGTCGGAGATATGGGAACAATATCCGCATTTAGCGGTATGCCAATCTCCTAATCCTGGCTCTCCCACTACCCTCCTTCGCCTAAGCTGCGTCGCATGTCCGTCAAGGCCGGCAGCTCCTTCAGCGGCCTATGAACGCCATGGGGGTCCTGGACGGTGCGGTCCGCACCAGGATCGACCCGCGAACGCGTGGGACCGGCCGCTGGTCGATCCTGGTCCTGCTGTGCTTCAGTCTGCTGCTCATCGCGGTGGACGCCACGGTCCTGCACATCGCCGTCCCCGCGCTGACCGCCGCGCTCGAGCCCACCTCGATCCAGCTTCTGTGGATCATCGATGTCTACTCCCTGGTGGTCGCGCCGCTGCTGCTGACCTTCGGCACACTCGGCGACCACTACGGCAGGAAACGCCTGGTGATGATTGGCTACGTGGTGTTCGGCGTGGCCTCCGCCGCGGCCGCGTTCGCGCCGACCGCACCCGCGCTCATCGCCGCGCGAGCCCTGCTGGGCGTCGGCGGCGCGATGATCATGCCGGCCACACTCTCCATCATCAGGCAGGTCTTCACCGACCGGAGGGAACGCGCGATCGCCCTGGGCGTGTGGAGCGCGGTGGCCGCGGCGGGGGCCGCGGTCGGCCCCCTCGTCGGCGGCCTGCTCATCGAGCATCTCTGGTGGGGCGCCGTCTTCCTGATCAACGTGCCGATCCTGCTGGTACTGCTGCCCACCGCCGCAAAACTCCTGCCCGACTCCTGCTCGCGAGCCCTGCACCCGTGGGACGCCTTCAGCGCGCTGCTGTCGGTCGCGGGCATCCTCGCCCTGGCATTCGGCCTGAAAGAGGCAGGCTCGGGGCATCCCGCCGGGCTGGTGGCGTTCCTGGGCGGGATCGGGCTGCTGATCTGGTTCGTGCGCAGGCAGCGGCGGATGGTCTTCCCCATGCTCGACCTCGGCCTGTTCAGGCAGCGGGCCTTCTCCGTCGGGGTCGCCGCCGTACTGCTGACGGTCTTCGCCCTGGTCGGGCTGGAGCTGATGCTCGCCCAATATCTCCAGCTCGTGCTCGGCGACAGCCCGTTCCAGGCCGCGGTCCGCCTGCTGCCGCTGATGGTCGCCTCGGTTGCGGGCGGCCTGGCGGGAGCGCGGCTGCTGCACCGCTTCGGGCTGCGCGCGACGATGAG
The DNA here is from genome assembly GCF_040689595.1 of Streptosporangium sp. NPDC051023. Taxonomy (NCBI): domain Bacteria; kingdom Bacillati; phylum Actinomycetota; class Actinomycetes; order Streptosporangiales; family Streptosporangiaceae; genus Streptosporangium; species Streptosporangium sp. NPDC051023. The sequence goes on from NZ_JBFBCE010000013.1 coordinate 109,706, forward strand.
CGGCGGGCTCGCGCTGACCGCGCTCTCCCTGCTCCCCACACTGACGTGGGGTACGGAGCGGCACGCCCTGATGCTGACGCTCTGCTTCATCGGCATCGGCTTCGGCATCCAGGTCACCCTGCTGGCCGCCTCCGACACGATCATGTCCTCGGCGCCCGAGTCACGGGCGGGCGGCGCCGCGGCGATCGAGGAAACCGCCTACGAGCTGGGCGCCGGGCTCGGGGTCGCGGTCCTCGGCACGATCACCACCGTTGTCTACGCGCCCTCGCTGCTGCCGGTTCCCGGCGTCCCGCCCGACCTGATGACCCTGGCGCGTCAGTCGCTCGCCGCCGCGGCGCACGCGGCGCAGGAGATCGGCGGCGGCATGGGGGCCGCGCTGCTGAGCGCCGCCCGCATCGCGTTCATCAGCGGGCTGCACTCCACGGTCATCGTGAGCGTGCTCCTGCTGGGCTCGACCGCCGTAGTCGTCGCGCTTCTGCTCCCCCGCGGAACCGACCCCGCCGAACGGCACGATCACCACTAACGGGTTTGGACGACCGCCGTTCGGTCATCTATGGGCGGGGGCGGGGAATCTATCTGACCAGAATCCAGAATGAGGAACCGTGCGACGAGCCCTCCACGATCTCGCCTCCCTGGCCGCCAGGCTCGGGGTCGGCGGGATCTTCTTCGCCAACGGCTGGCACAAGCTGGAAGCGGGCCTGACCGCGACAGGTGACCAGTTCGCCACGCTCGGCGCCCCGGCCCCGGGGGTCTGGGCCGCGACCACGATGCTGACGGAGCTCATCGGCGGAGCCCTGCTTGTGGCGGGCCTCGCCGTACCTGCCTGCGGGCTGTTGCTGTTCGCCGAGGCCGTCGCGGTGTTCGTCGTGGTCGGCGGGGAACGGGGGCTGCCACTGACCGGCGACGCGCGCCTGGTCGTCGCGCTCGGCGCGGCCTCCATTCTCCTCGCCGTCGGCGGCGCGGGCCGCCTGTCCGTCGACCACCTCGTGGTGATCAAACGACGCGAGGCGGAGGCGGCGGAGGACTTCGCCGCCGAGAACGAGGCGAACGACGTCATCGCCGCGCTGCGCGAACCCGAAAACCCGCCTCCCCCCGCCGCGCTGCGCGAGCCCCTGCCTCTCCCGCTTCCCCCCACGCGGGAAACCGGTGGAGAACCCAGCGCGGCTCCCGGAACCGGCACGGAACCCGGCGCAGAGGGCGACATGCTGGTCGCCGGGCGCAAGGACGATCCCACCGGCGGGTGAACGGCCCGCCTCTCGCGGCCCGCCCCAAACATCCGCCCTGTCCGCCTCGTCCGCCTTCAGGGGAATTTTGCCCATCCGTTAATGCGCGTTGCCCCGTGTCCGGACAATATGCCTATGCGCCTGCCCGACTGGTTCAGGGAGCGGGTCGACCCGCTCCCCTCGGAGAGCGAACTCCGCGTCTCCACGCTCGAACTCTTCTTCGACCTCGTCTTCGTTTTCACCGTCACCCAGCTCACGAACCTGCTCGCGGACGGAGTGCAGCGGGGAAGGCCCCTGGAGGGCGCGCTGCGCGCGCTGCTGGTGTTCGGCGTCATCTGGTGGATGTACGCGGGCTACGCCTGGCTGACCAACGCCGTCCCCCCGGTACGGCCCGCCCGCCGCGTCCTGGTCCTGCTGGGCATGTCGGGTTTCCTGATCGTCGCGCTGTCGATCCCCTCGGTGTTCGACGGCGACGGCGTCGCGTTCGCGATCGGGTACCTGCTGCTGGTCGTCGTGCACGCCGGACTGTACGCGCAGGCGACCTCGGCCATCGCCAGGGTGCTCCCGTTCAACTTCGGCGGGGTCGCGCTGATCTTCGTGGCCGGTCTCGTCGGCGCGCCGTACGACCACCTGCTCTGGGGCGCCGCCGTGGTGCTGCTGTGGGCCAGCCCGTACTTCATCGGGCAGCGGGGCTTCAGCCTCAGGGCGGCCCACATCGTCGAACGCCACGGCCTGCTGGTGATCGTGGTGCTCGGCGAGTCGGTCGTGGCGATCGGTGTGGGCGCCCAGGGGCTCCGCATCGGACCGGGCCTCGGGCTCGCGGCGGTGCTCGGCCTCACGCTGGCGGCCTGCCTGTGGTGGCTCTACTTCGGCGGGGACGACGAGGCCCGCGCCGAGCACGTCCTGGAAGGGACCGAACCGGTGCGGCGGACCCGGCTGATCCTCGGCGCCTACTTCTACGCGCACATCCCCATGCTGCTGGGCGTCGTCGCGGTCGCCACCGGCGTCAAGAAACTCATCGGCCACCCCGAGGATCCGCTGAAGCTCGCCGCCGCCGTCACCCTCGCCGCGGGCGTCGCCATGTTCCTGGCGGGCAGCGTCTGGTTCCGCAGGGTGATCGGCGTCCGGGGCGACCGGCTGAGAGGCGTGGGCGCCCTGCTCACGCCGGTGACGGTCGTCCTCGCCCTCTGGTCAGGGCTCGCCCAGCTCACGGCGCTGGTGGTGCTGGTGAGCGCGGTGATCGTGCTGGAGCGGCGCGGAGTCCTCCGGCGGACCGGTGGGACGGGGCACGACGGCGTCGTCCACGCGGAACCCGCCCCCTGAAACCCTGAAACCGCACAGGTCACCGCCCCGGCCGGTTCCCGCGCCGTCTCAGACGTGCTCGGCCCGGTCCAGGGCGGCCCCCGCGCGGTCCCGGGCGTTCTCCGCACGGTCCTGCGCGTCGAGAACCGCGTCGCCGTGGTCGAACGCCCATTCCCCGAAGGCTCCGATGAGCGGCAACAGGGTGCGCCCCAGGTCCGTCAGCTCGTACTCGACCCGCGGCGGGGCCTCGGGGTAGGCCCGCCGGGAGACGAGACCGTTGTACTCAAGCCTGCGGAGCGTCTCGGTGAGCACCTTCGCGCTGATGCCGCCGATCCGCTCACGCAGGTCGCCGGGGCGGCGCGGGCCCTCGCGCAGCGCCCAGACGACGACGGCGTTCCAGGTGTTGCCGACCAGGTCGAAGGCGAGGCGGGCATGGCAGTCGGCGAGGAACACGTGAAGGTCCTCCAGTATGACCGGGCCGTCACGCACCGAATGGTTCCTGACGGACTTCCTACATTCGTCTTCCACCAGTGAACGACATCGGGAGGACGGATGCACATCGGCATCCTCGGCGCGGGCCGCATGGCGGACGCGCTCGGAACGCAGTGGGCCCGGGCGGGCCACAGCCTGACAGTGAGTGGACGGGACCCGGCGAAGGCGGCCGCCCTCGCGGAACGGCTCGGCCCCGCCGCCCGCGCGGCGACCTGGGCGGAGGCCGCGACGGCCGGGGAGGTGGTGCTGCTGGCCGTACGCGACTACGCGGTGCTCGAGGTCCTGGCCGCGGCGGGGGCGGCTGACGGGACGCTGCGCGGGCGCGTGCTGATCGACTGCACGAACCCCGTCGTGCCCGGACGGTTCGTCCTCGCGACGGAGGGCGGTCCGTCCATGGCCGAGCGCGTCGCGACGGCCGCGGTCGGCTCGCGCGTGGTCAAGGCGTTCAACCTGTGCCACGAGGACGTCTGGCGGATGACGCCTCCCGTCTTCGACGGCACCCCGCTGGCCGTACCGCTGTGCGGGGACGACCAGGATGCGCTCGCGACGGTCCGCTCCCTGGTCGAGGACCTCGGGTGCGTGGCGTTCGAGGCCGGCGGCCTGGAACGCGCCGGACTGCTCGAGGCGACGGCGGCGTTCGCGATCAAGCTGTGGTTCGGCGGCCTGGACGCGCAGGCGATGCTGCCGCCGTTGAGGTTCGCGCAGGGAGACCCGGTGTGACCACCGGGTGACCACATGACGGCCAGGTGATCTCCTGGCCGTCCGGCGGTCCCCCCGTCCCCTACGGCGCGAAGGCTAGGACGCCGTGGTCTGGGGCATGGCGGCGCTCACCCTCCAGATCGCGCCGCCACGCCCCGTATACGGGGTGCCACAGGACAGCCTGACCGTCCAGATCACCCCAGCCTCATCGGTCGGCCACCCGGGCGCGCGCACAGCGCACCCGCCGCCGAACCTGGTCTCCCGCCGTGCGGGCGCCCGGCCTCCGTCTCCGCGGAGCGGGGAGAGTGTCGCCTCGCGGGATCGGGGCCCGCACGCGGGCCGCCCGCACGGCCGGTGCGACCGTCCCGCCCCCTGGGGGCGGCCCCGCACCGCACCGGGACGACGCCGGGGCCGCCGGGGCTGTGGTGAACGTCCGAGGTGGTCCCATGGCCCCCCGGCCGTGTCCCCGAGCCGTTCAGCGGTGTGGACGGCAGGCGGTCGGGCGGGCGGATCGGAAGCGATCATTGCTGTGTCTCCTTTCGGCGCGGGAGGGGTACGCGGTCGTTTCCCCCCAAGGGTGCCGTGAGACGGCCGCTTTCGGCAGTCGTACGACTGCGACGATGTGTCCGCACATTGAGTTGCGTTTCTTGTAGGACACACGCTGGTTTATGTAGGACCGCGAAGAACCCTCTCAGCCGCCCTTCATATCAATATCACAAATCCTACATAAAGCACATTAGCCACGAATCCAGCATTCCCCCCGAAAGGGTTTCCGGCCGCGCGTCCCGGCAAGGCATCGTTGATCACGTGCCCGTTTGCGGATAGGTTCCCGTCTGACCGCGAAGCACAAGAGAAAATCGGAGGTAACTGGCAATCAACGCTTTACTTGCATATTTTGCTTATCACGCAAATCCGTCATCCTGACGCTCGCCCATCATCGCGAATTCACCCACGGGAGGACTCGTCTTGCTGGATCGCCACCTCTCTCCCGCCGTTCGGCGCCCCGTCGCCGCGCTGATCGCAATCCTCGCCTCCTGCGCCGGTCTGGGGGCCGCCGCACCCACCGCGCTCCCCACACCCGCCATGAGCACGGCGTCCGTCGGCGACTGCGGAACCCTCACCTTCTCCGGCTCCGCGTTCGGCTACCTCGACAACGGAACGCTCAGCGCCGGGTTCTGCGTCGGCCTGAGATCCGTCCGCCGGATCAACGTCGCCTACGACAAGGCGAAGGGAGGCAGCACGAACATCCGGCTCGGCTATCAGCAGACGGACAGTTCAGGGGTCGGGATCAAAAGGCCCGTCTACGCCTCGGCCCTGACGGCGACACCGGGGAACACCGCTTTCAAGACCTTCTCCCTCTCCCTCCCTCAGGGGTGCTACCACGGGGTGATGCTGAACACCGCCACCCGATACCAGTACGTCACCAAGGTCTGGGGCGAGTGCTGACGGCGACCTCCCCACCGGTCAAGCCGGGATGCGGGAGCATCCGTGAGGCGGGCGTTCCCACCTCACGGACACCGCGCCGAAACCGTTCCCGATTCTCCGTGGAGAAGGCACATGCCCGTTCCGGTAGAGGTCTTCCTGTCCAATCGTGACCTCTGGTTGCCGGTCGTCTGTCTGCTGACGGTCCTTTTCTGGTTGTCGATACCGCTGAGCGGGAAAGTGGCTCCCCTGTTTCACGCGAATCGGCTGATGACGTTCCTCTGGCTGTTCTGCGTCGCCGTGATACCGGCGTTCACGCTGCCGACGCGATTTTCCTCACACGGGCGAGGATCCTGCACGATCGGGGGCCTGCCGGAGGTCGCCTCCATCGCGGATCCGCAGAACTTCCTCAATGTACTGCTCTATGTTCCGCCCGCTTTCCTGGGAATCCGCGTGACACGGCACCTGCCGGGAGTGGTAGCCGGATTGGCGGTGACCTCCGTATCCATGGAAATCGCCCAGCTTTTCGCGGACCAGCGGAACTGCAACTCGACGGACCTGGTCTTCAACGTCCTGGGGGCCCTCGCGGGCGCGGGACTCGCAGCCCTCGTCCCTCACCGCGTGCCTCCCGGGAAAAGGCCGGAAGAGTGGGTCACCCGTGCCGGGCAGAGCGCGCGGCGGCGAGGAAGTTCCTGATGAGCCCGGCGTCCTTCACGCCCGGCGCGGTCTCGACACCGCTCGACACGTCGACCCCCCACGGCCGCGCCGCGGCGATCGCCTCGGTCACGTTCGACGGATCGAGCCCTCCCGCGAGCATCCAGCGCCCCTCTGGACGCCCCCGCACCGCCGACCAGTCCCACGGCTCCCCCGAACCCGGCCTGGGCGCGTCGACGATGAGCAGGTCCTCGTCGAAGGCCCCGCACCGCAGGTCGGCGCCTGCGGCCCCGGCGCGGATCAGCGTGACGCCGAGGTCCTTGAGCGCGGTGAAGTCCTCGTGCGGGTGGTCCCCGTGCAACTGGACGGCACGAACCCCAGACTCGAGCGCGGCCTCCCGCACCTGCCCGGAGGTCTCCCCGGCGAACACCGCGACGGTCAGCACATGGGAGGGCACCTCAGAGGCCAGCTCACGCGCCCGCGCGGGGGTGACCCGGCGGGAACTCCTGGTGAGGACGAAGCCGATCGCGTCGGCTCCCGCCTCGACGGCGGCCATGACGTGCTCGGGCTCGCGCAGCCCACAGATCTTCACATACACCCTCGGCACACTAGCGCCGCCGGCCCCCCCGACGTCATCGCGCAGGCCCAGGACGGGCCAGGACCGTCAGACCGGAACGCGGGACCACGCGTCCTCGTGCTCCGGGAGAAAACACGTGGTTACCTCCGTACCGACCGAAACCGCTGCTGGTAGGCACGCGGCGGAACTCCCACATGATGGATGAAGGCGCGCCGCAGTGACTCGGAGCTTCCGTAACCGGCCCGCTCGGCGGCGGACGTCACGGAATGGCCTGCGTCGAGCATCGACTTCGCCGCGTCGAAACGAATGAGCTCCACGTACTTCGCGGGCGTCGTGCCGACCTCGCTCCGGAACAGGCGCGTGAGGTGACGCGCGCTGAGCCCCGCCCGCGCCGCGAGCCGGGAGACCGAGTGATCCCCCGCCGGATCGGCCGCAACGGCGTCGAGGACCGCCCGCAGAAGCGAGGTCCGCGGACGCGGTCCTCGCAGCGACGGTGAGAACTGCGACTGCCCTCCCGGCCGCTGCAGGAACACGACGAGGGACTGGGCGACGCTCCTGGCCAGCTCGTCCCCGTGGTCGTCCTCCAGCATGGCGAGGGCGAGGTCGATGCCCGCGGTGACGCCCGCCGAAGTGTAGAGACAACCGTCCCTGACGAAGATCGCATCCGGTTCGACCGCCACCTCCGGATAGGACCTCTGCAGGGTCCGGGTGTGTTTCCAGTGGGTGGTCGCGCGGCGGCCGTCGAGCAGTCCCGCCGCCGCCAGGATGAAGGCCCCCGTGCAGACGGACGACACACGGGAGGCGTACTTCGAGAGGCGGTGCACGGCGGACAGGAGGTCGGCGCCGACCGGATGCGCGGGGAGGAGGTCCCCGCCGACCACGAGCACCGTGTCGAACCGGACGTCGTCGGCGTCCGCGTCGGCGTCGGCCGGGATGCGCATGCCGGTCGAGGAGGTCACCTGCCTCCCGCCCGGCGAGCACAGCACCAGCTCGTAGGCCGCGCCCATGCGGTTCGCCTCGCTGAACACCTCGCTCGGCCCCGCGACGTCGAGGAGCTTGACGCCGTCGAACACCAGGATGCCCACGCGATGGACGGCCTTTCTCCCTTTCCCCATCAGATGTCCCACACCCCACCCGCCTGACTGTTTCCTGTCCTTTTCTGTGGACGATATGTCCCAGAGGGACAGGGCGTCCCCATGATCCGCTTGAAAGAGTCGAGATCACCGGAACGACCCCGCCGGGGCCAGGAAAAAGGAGACCACTCTCATGACCGAGACGATCGCAGGCGTCACCGTCCCCGATTCGGCGCTCGCCAAGGAGGCGACCGAACTCGTCAGGGACGCCGCGTCCCCCCTGCTGTACGACCACTCCCGCCGCGTGTACCTCTTCGGGGCCCTGCAGGGCAGGCGGCTCGGACTGCAGGCGGACGCGGAACTCCTCTACGTCGGCGCGATGTTCCACGATCTGGGACTCACCGAGGCGTACCGCCGTACCGACCAGCGTTTCGAGATCGACGGAGCCGACGAGGCACGCCGCTTCCTCGCCTCCCACGGCGTGCCGGAGGCCGACGTTCGCAAGGTGTGGGAGGCCATCGCGCTGCACACGACGCCCGAGGTGCCCTACCGCCTCGAACCCGAGGTCGCGCTCGTGACCGCCGGAGTCGAGACCGACGTGCTCGGCATCGGCTACGGCGAGCTGGCGGCGGACGACATCGCCGAGGTGACCGCCGCCCACCCCCGCCCCGACTTCAAGCGCCGGATCCTCGAAGCCTTCACCGAGGGCTTCAAGAACCGGCCGGAAACCACGTTCGGCACCGTCAACGCCGACGTCCTGGAACACTTCGTCCCCGGCTTCAGGCACATCGACTTCGTCGACGTCATCCAGAACTCCGCCTGGCCCGAATGACCCCGGACCCCGGCGGCGCCGGACGGAGACGATGATCGAAGCAGCTGTTCTCCCCGGTCACCGGCGAGGGATCCGGCGCTTCTGCGGGGGCCGGGCCGGTCAGACCTCGAAGCGGGCGACACGGCGGAGTTTGTTGACCGCGTCCAGTGCGGCGACCTTGTAGGACTCCGCCAGGGTCGGATAGTTGAAGACCGCGTCCACCAGATAGTCGACCGTGCCGCCGCAGCCCATCACCGCCTGACCGATGTGCAGCAGCTCGGTCGCGCCGGTACCGAAGACGTGCACGCCCAGCAGCGCCCGGGTCTCCGGGGAGACCAGCAGCTTCAGCATGCCGTACGTGTCGCCGATGATCTGCCCGCGCGCCAGCTCCCGGTAGCGGGAGATGCCCACCTCGAACGGGATGTGGGAGTGGGTCAGCTCGTCCTCGGTCTTACCGATGAAGCTGATCTCGGGAATGGTGTAGATGCCGATCGGCTGCAGCTGGTGCATGCCGGGCAGCGGCTCGCCGCAGGCGTGGTGGGCGGCGATGCGGCCCTGCTCCATCGAGGTGGCCGCCAGCGAGGGGAACCCGATGACGTCCCCCACCGCGTAGATGTGCTCCGTCTCGGTGCGGTAGTACTCGTCGACCGTGATCCGGCCCCGGCCGTCGGCGGTCAGGCCCGCGTTCTCCAGAGCGAGGCCGCCGGTCATGCCCTCCCGGCCCGCCGAGTACATCACCGTCTCCGCGGGAATCTTCTTCCCGCTCTCCAGCACGGTCAGCGCGCCGCGCGAGCGCTTCTCCACCGCCGCGACCGTCTCACCGAACCGGAAGGTCACCGCCAGGTCCCGCAGGTGGTACTTCAACGCCTCCACGATCTCCAGGTCGCAGAAGTCCAGCATCCGCTCGCGCCGCTCGACCACCGTCACCTTGGTGCCCAGCGCGGCGAACATCGAGGCGTACTCGATGCCGATCACCCCGGCCCCGACCACGACCATCGAGTCCGGCACGTCCCGCAGGTGCAGGATGCCGTCCGAGTCGATGATCGTGTGCTCGTCGAACTCCACCGTTTCCGGACGCGCGGGCCTGGTCCCGGTGGCGATGATGATCTTCTCCGCGGTGACCTTGAGCTCGTGGCCCTTGTCGTCGACCACCGCCACGGTGTGCGGGTCGACGAAATGTCCCAGCCCGTTCAGCAACGCGACGTGGTTGCGCGACAGCTGGCTGCGGATCACGTCGACCTCGCGCCCCACCACGTGCTGGGTGCGGATCCCCAGGTCGGCCGCTGTGATCTCGTCCTTGACCCGGTAGCTCTGGCCGTACATGCCGCGCTGATTGAGGCCGGTCAGGTAGAGGACGGCCTCACGCAGCGTCTTGGAGGGAATGGTGCCGGTGTTGATGCAGACACCGCCGATCATGTTGCGGCGCTCGACGACGGCGACGCGCCGCTCCAGCTTCGCCGCGGCGATCGCGGCCTTCTGCCCACCCGGCCCGGACCCCAGGACGAGAACATCGAAGTCCCACATAAATCCCAGTCTGAACGCCTAGGACGTCCTCAACCAGGCCCATAAACGGACTATACGGAGAACACTTTCTACGCTCCCTGCTGCATCGGGATGCCCACCCGGTCCACGATCGCCCGCGCGCCCTCCTCGCGAGCGCAGTGCGCGCAGCAGAACCAGCGCCGGTCGGCCTGGACACCGTGTCCGACGACCTTCACCCCGCAGTGCTCGCATACCGGCGCCATCCGATGGATCGCGCACTCGAAGCAGTCGAAGACGTGCACGGCCCCCTGGGCGTGCACCTCGAAACTCATGTCGTAGTCGTTGCCGCAGACCTCGCACCGCGCCATGTCTTCCCCCCGAAACTCACGGCGTTACCCGGTTAGGCCTACCCGGGGAAGACAGCGCTCAGACAGGCCTTTCGCCACCGATCCCGACGGCCACGACCAGCGCGAACACCAGAACGACCGTCAGGGCGAGCCAGAACAGGCGGTCACGGGCCATGCGGCTCCTCACGTGACGGTCTGCTTCGATCCACCCCGCGAGCCTGGGCCAGGCGTACGGCAAAGCCGGATCGGCCAGCCCGGCCAGGTCTCCCCCGCGGACGACCAGGGGACCGAACACCTCGGCGATCCTGTCCTCCGCCGCCCCTGCCCTTCGCGCCCCGGTACGGCCACCGGCCGAGACGGCCGCCATCCTGAGGAACATCATGGAAGCGAACTCACGATCGGCCGGATCCAGGGCGGCATAGGCCTCCTCCGCCAGGGCGCCCAGCCCGGGATCGTCACAGGGGCCGCGCAGCCTGGCCGCCATGCCGCCACCGGCCGCCAGTAGGAAGTCCAGGGTGAGCGGGGCACGCGCGGCGAGCAAGGCGTCGATGAGGCAGGCTCTTCTGCCGAGCACCGCCTCCGTGGTGAGCGGGGCGTCCGCGGCGAGCAGGGCCTCCGCGAACGGAGGGAGGCCGCCGTCATCGCCGTCCCCGCCGTCACCGGGCGCGAGACAGGCGGCGGGCAGGCAGGCGAGCGCGGGAGGGACGGGCGTGAGGCAGTCGGGCGCGAGGCAGGGAGCCCCGAGGCGGGCGGTCGCGTCCGCCGCGACCAAGGCGTGCAGCAGGTCGCGGGCCGCGGGCCGGGACAGGGGATCCTTGGCCAGCGCGGCGGCGACCAGGGAACGCAGCGGGTCCGGCACCTGCCTCAGGTCGGGGTCGACCGAGAGCACGTTGTGCATGACCGCCCCCAGGCTTCCCGCCGCGAACGCGTCCTCGCCGGTGGCGGCGTAGAGCACGGTGGCGCCCCAGGCGAACACGTCCGCCGCGGCGCCGGCCCTCTGCCCGGTGAACACCTCGGGCGCGGTGTAGGCCGGGGCGTTCACCGCCAGCCTGGGCCAGGTCAGCGTCGTCTCCGTCTCGGACGCCAGCCCGAAGCCGATGACCCGGGGTCCGTCGGGGCCGAGCAGCACGGTGTCCGGTGTGAGGTCGCGGTGGACCACTCCGGCGTCGTGGAGGGCGGTCAGCGCGGTGGCCATGGCGGCGGCCAGGTTGCGCAGGTCGGCTCCGGTGAGGATCCGCCCCGCCCTGCGCAGGCTGGGCCCCGCGACATACTCACTGACGATGTACGGCCTCGGCCCCGCGCAGTCCGCGTCGATCACCTCCGCCGTGCAGAACGGTGCGACGGCGCGGGCGGCGGCCACCTCCCTCGTGAGCGGCCGCCACAGTTCGGGCTCGCCGTGCGGCACCTTCACCACCACCCGTCGCCCGCCGGAGTCGTAGGCCTCGTAGACCACGCCCCGGCGGCCCGCGCCCAGCCTGCCCGCCAGCCGGTAGTCCCCCAGACGCTGCGGATCCCCCTCGATCAACCTCGCCGCGACTCTCATACGCTGTTGGATGCGACTTTCGGCTGGAAAGTTTGAGCTAGTTAGGACATACGTTTCGGTAGGGAATGTCGTTGAGGTAGGCCCGCCACTCCTCCGCCGACAGGGTGCGGCCCGCCCGCTCGCAGACCGCGTTCGCCACCCGCTGCGGATCCACCGGGTGCTCGGTCAGGGCACCGGCGGAGTCGACCACGACCAGCTGTGACCCGTCGGCGGTGAAGGCCAGCGACCGCAGCTCCCCGGCACCGGCTGTGATGGGGGCGCCGAGGCGGCGGCCGGTGGCGACGTCCCACAGCGCCACCGACCGTTCGTCGGTCCTGGCTGCGACCACGTCGCCGCTCGGCGAGTAGGCCGGCATGGGATCGAAGGCCGTGACGTGCAGGCTTGTCTCGCTCACCCGTTTCCTGCCGCCGGTCTCCCAGATCGACAGCCGGCCTGCCTGGTCGGCGATGGCGAAGCGGGAGCCGTCCCGGCTGAAGGCGAGGCCGGTCACCGAGACGCCGACGGTCGGCGAGCCGTACGAGGGGCCGAAGGGCTCGCCCGTCGCCACGTCGAGCAGGCGCTGTTCGTCCCCGACGACCGCCAGGGCCCTGCCGTCCGGGGTGAAGCGCAGCCCGTCGGGATAGACCTGCTTCCTGGACCAGCGGTGGCGGCCGCTCGGCACGTCCCACGTGTGGATCTCCCCGCTGACCTTTCCCGGCATGTCGGGATAGGCGACGTAACAGGCGAGGACGGTGCCGTCGGCGCTCAGCGCGACGGTGGTCACATTGCCCTGCCGCGGGGCGGTAACGGTGGCGATCCGCTTGAGGGTCTGGGTGTCGAATATGGCCACCCCGCCCGCCGTGTCGCCGGTGGTGACCGCCAGCCGCCGGCCGCCGCCGCTGAAGGCCATGGTGAGGTAGCCGCCGGGGTTTCCCGAACCGACGTCAAGGGCCGCCACGGCCTCGCGCCGTCGTACGTCCCACAGCATGACCTCGGCCGCCCCCTCGCCCTTCGTGGCCAGGAGACGGCCATCGGGGCTCAGCGCCGCCCGGGCCGCCTGCACCCCCTTGAGCGCGGCGGGCATGGTGACGGCGCCGATGTCGAGGGTGACGACCGACCCCTCGCTCAGGTAGCGCATGGTGCGCCCGTCCGGGTCGAAGGCCACGACCGGCCGGAGCGCGTCGACGGTGTGGGTGAACAGCAGGGCACCGTCGGCGACCCGCCACAGCCAGATGTTCCTGGAGCTTGCGGCGGCCAGGAACCGGCCGTCGGGGCTGAAGCGCAGCCTGTCGTCCTCGCCGTCCTCGAAGTCGCCCTGGGTGAGCGAGGGCTCCAGCGGGGCCCCGGTGAACGCGTCGTGCAGCTGCACGTCCGGACCGTTGCGGACCGCGACGGTCCTGCCGTCCGGGCTGTAGACCACGCGCCGCCCGCAGGTCGAGCACCGCTCCCCGAGGCGCTTCTTCTTGCTGTCCACGAGGGTCAGGGCCGTCACGTCCCCGTTGAGGTCGGCGGCGGCCAGGGCGCGGCCGTCCGGCGAGGTGTCGAAGTCTATGATCCCGTTCAACGAGGGCAGTTCGGCACCGGTCTCCAGGTTCCAGAGGATGGTCCCCTCCCCCCGCCTGAGCATGACCAGGTTCTCGGCCTGGCCGAAGGAGGCGTCGTACGAACCGGCGAGGCCGGGTGCCGGTACGGTGAGCGTCGAGCCGGTCGGCCTGCCCTTGGCCACGTCCCAGACCCTCAGCTTCCCGCCGCCGACCACGGCGAGCCGTCTGCCGCTCGGGCTCAGCGCGACTCCCGTCAGGTCGTCGCCAAGCCCGCCGAACCTGCCAAGGCGCCTACCGGTGCGCATGTCCCAGATCCGCGCCTCGCCTCCGCTCACGCTGACGAGCGTGCGCCCGTCGCGGCTCAGCTCCCGGAACGTCCGCACCTCGGTGGCCGGGTCGTGGAAGGCGGCCGTCTCGTACTGGGCCAGCGAGCCGGTCAGGCTCGCCCTGGCCTCGATCGCCGGCGCCGCCAGGCGCCAGGCGGTCACGCTGAGCAGCATGGCCGTGACCGGCTCCGTGAGCCGCAGCGACTCCGCGGTCGCGGCGAGCCTGACGCCCTCCGCCTGGTCGCGCTGGAGCGCGATGGTGGCGCTGCGGGCGTCGGCGACCCTGCTCTGCTGTACGGCCAGCGCCCCCGCGGCCAGCGCGATCACCAGCAGCGCGGCCAGCGTCACCGACAGCAGCCTGATCCTGCGGGCCCTGCGCCTGGCCAGGGCGGCGCCCGCCTCCAGGAAGTCGCGCTCGACCGGGCTCAGGGTGATGTTGCGGCGTCCCGTCGCCGCCCAGTTCATGGCACTCTCCAGGCTGCTGCCCTGGAAAAGGTCGCCGTCCCTGCGGCCCTGGCTCTGCCAGCGCCACGCGGCGGTGAGGATCTGCCGGTGGACGGCGAGGCCGTCGCGGTTGGCCTGGACCCACTGGCGTAGGCGGGGCCAGGCCTGCGCCAGTGCGGGCCGCGACAGCCACAGCTCCCGGTCGTCGTGGCCGACCAGGTAGGCGAAGGTCTCCAGCACCCGGCGGACGGCGCCCGCCTCGTCGTCGTGCCGTCCTTCGAGGAGCTCGGCCAGCTGCGCTCGCCGTACGGCCGGCTCGCCGTCGTCGGTCACGGTGACGAGCCTGAGGAACACCTCGGGGACGAGCTCCCGCTCGGCCTGTCCGAGAGCGGTGTAGGCCTCCTCGGCGAGGGTGCCGAGCGCGGGGTCGTCCGAGCCCGCGCTCACCCGGGCCCCGGCCTCGCTGCCCGCCGCGAGCAGCCGCCGGGTCTCCAGCCGCCCGTCCCCGCTGATCAGGGCGAGCAGCAGTTCTCTCGCGGACGGCCTGGCCTGGGGGTCCTTGGCGAGCGAGGCCGCAACCAGCGGGCGGAGCGGCTCCGGCAGCATGTCGAGCTGGGGCTGGACGGAGAGCACCCGGTGCATGACGCCGCCCAGAGTCTCGGCTCTGAACGGGTCGGTCCCCGTCGTGGCGAAGACCACGATCCCGCCCCAGGCGAACACGTCGACGGCCGTGGTCGCGCGCTCTCCCATGAAGATCTCGGGGGCCATGTAGGTGGGGGTTCCCGCCACCATCCCGGTCGCGGTCAGCGACATGTCCGCCGTGCGGGCGACGCCGAAGTCGATCACCCGGGGGCCGTCGGGACCGAGCAGCACGTTGTCGGGCTTGAGGTCGCGGTGGACGACCCCCGCGTCGTGGATCGCGGTCAGCGCCGTGGCGACGGCGGTCGCGAGCCGGTGCAGGTCACCCCCGGTGAAGCGGCGCCCATCCGCGACGGCTCTGCGCAGGTTCGGGCCCTCGACGTACTCGGAGACGATGTACGGCCTTGGCCCCTCCAGGTCGGCGTCGACCACGGCCGCCGTGCAGAACGAGGCGATCCGCCTGGCGGACGCCGCCTCACGGCCGAACCGTTCGCGCAGCTCGGGATCGGCGGCCGTGTCGCCGTGCAGCACCTTGACCGCGACCCGCCCGCCCTGCGCGTCATAGGCCTCGTAGACCACGCCCTGGCCACCTGCGCCCAACCTCCCGGCAAGCCAGTAACCACCGAGCCGCTGGGGATCCCCCTCGACCAGTCCGGTACTCATCTCCCGCCCTCCGTTCACCGGCTTGTTGGACGCGCCGCTGGACACCATAGTTCGGCCGATGTCACACACTCAGGAGATGTCTCGTCCTCATAGTGTGAACAGCGATGAAGATCTCGCGGCTGAGTTCTCCGCCATCAGGCCGAGGCTCGTCGGTGTGGCCTACGGGCTGCTCGGCAGCCTCGACGAGGCTGAGGACGTGGTTCAGGATGCCTGGCTGCGTCTGAGCAGGGCCGACCGCGCCGAGATCCAGGACGTCACCGGCTGGCTGGTGGTCACGGTGTCCAGGCTCGCACTCGACGTGCTGCGCTCCGCGCGCGTGCGCCGGGAGGAGTACGTCGGGCCGTGGCTGCCCGAACCGGTGGTGGCCGAGGCCGACCCCGCGGACAGGATCACGCTGGCCGAGTCGATGAGCCTGGCCATGCTGGTCGTGCTGGAGTCGCTCAGCCCGGCCGAGCGCACCGCGTTCGTGTTGCACGACGTGTTCGGCCTCACGTTCGCCGAGGTCGGCCAGGCCGTCGGACGTTCTCCCGCCGCCTGCCGCCAACTCGCGGCCCGCGCGCGCAAACATGTCACGGCCAGGGCGCCCCGGTTCGAGGTGGACGAGACCGAGCACCGCAGGGTGGTCGAGGCATTCGCCAGGGCCAACGCGGGCCTGGACATCGACGCCCTGCTGGCGCTGCTCGACCCGGACGTGGTGCTGCGCAGCGACGGCGGCGGCCTGGTGAAGGCGGCTAGGCGGCCGGTTCACGGCGCCGACCGGGTCGCCCGTTTCCTGATCGGCGTGGCCGAACGGCTCGGCGCCGCCGACCGGCTGGCTCCGAGTACGGTCAACGGCTGGCCCGGGCTGCTGCGCTTCAAGGACGGAATGCTCACCGGCGTCCTCGGGTTGTCGGTTGCGGGCGGTCGGATCACCGAGATCGACATCGTGATGAATCCCGAGAAACTGAGGAGTGTGCGATGAAACAACGACTGAATGTGGCAGAGCTCGCCCCGGAGGCGTACAAGGCATTGCTCGGCCTGGAGCGGTTCCTGCACCACAGCGCGCTGCCGCACGCCACGCTGGAGCTGGTGAAGCTGCGGGCCAGCCAGATCAACGGCTGCGGCTTCTGCGTGGACATGCACAGCCACGATGCCAAGCAGGCCGGGGAGAGCGACGAGCGGCTGTTCTCCGTGGCCGCGTGGCGGGAGGCGCCCTACTACACCGACGCCGAGCGGGCGGCGCTGGCTCTGGCAGAGGAGGCGACCCGGCTCAGCGACCGGGCGGAGGCGGTGCCCGACCACATCTGGGACGAGGCGGCCAAGCACTACGACCCCGAGACGCTGGCCGCGCTGGTCGTGGCGATCGCCACGATCAACGCGTGGAACCGGATCGGCGTCACTACGCGTCTGGTCGCCGGTTCCACGCGTAATCAAACCGGTTGATAGGGCCTGTCAAGGCGGACTAGGTTGGCTTGCACGGGCACCCGTGCGAGCCGGCCTACCGCAGGTCTTTCACAGGCAGGACGCCGGTTGACACCGATCCGAGTGAGCACGAGGAAAGGGGGCGAGCCATGCGACACGCCAAGGTCGCTCGTTCGCGGAACCGGCGCCGTCGCGGCCGTGCTTCCGGCCTGGACCTGGACCTACGCACCCCGTCGGGCCGTCGGCTTCCCTACTGACGATCAGATCTTTACAGCGGTTTTACGGGAAGATCTGTAGACATTCGTATAACGAATACGTCACGGGGGGCTCAATGAAGAGACTTGTGGTTGTGCCACCATACGTCGCGCGACTCAAGATCAGGGATATCCGCTCCGCGACACGCCGCAGGAGCGCCGGCGATGCCAAGGTCGTCGATCTGCGGGCCTACACCGGACGGAACGTCCTGCGCTTCCCGCTCGCCGGCGGCCCGACCCCCGCGGCCTGATCTCCGCGATCCACCGCCGGAAAGACCCGCGCCCCGCGGGTCTTTCCGCGTTTCCGGCACTCCATTCACATATGTGGACACAACGTCCACATATACCCTGGGAACATGGAAAGAGCAGACGCCGCACGCAACCGGGCGCGCATCCTGGAGGCCGCCGGGGAACTGTTCGCCGCCAAGGGGGCGCCGAACGTCACCATGGAGGACATCGCCAGGGCCGCGGGAGTCGGGCGAGGCACTCTGTACCGCCGCTATCCGGACCGGGCCGCGATCGCGACCGCGATGCTCGACGAGCACGAGAGGGCGCTGCAGCGCGAGCTGATCGAGGGCGAGGCGCCCCTGGGCCCCGGGGCTCCGCCCGCCGAGCGGCTGGCCGCCTTCTACGCGGCGATGGTCGAGCTGCTGGAGTCCCACGCGCACCTGGTGCTGGGGGCGGAGACGGGACGGTCCCGCTTCGCCACGGGAGCCTACGGTTTCTGGCGGGTGCACGTGCGCTCGCTGCTGGTCGCCGCGGGGGTGGCCGACCCGGACGCGCTGGTCGAGATCGTGCTCGCGCCGCTGGCTCCCGAGGTCTACGCGTTCCAGCGGTCCGGGCGGGGTCTCAGCCCAGAGCGGATCTCGACGGCTCTGGGCGAGCTCGCCCGGCGGCTTCTCTCAGCGAGCGCGCCAGCTCCTGAGGATGAGTGAGCTGGGGATAGTGCCCCGCTCCCCGTATCACGACATCGGGCCTCCCGGCGACGAGCGGATCGGCCGATCCCGTGACAATCGTCACCGGGACCCGCACCTGGCCGAGCACCTGCCGCAGCTCGCTCCTGGCGGCGTAGGCGGCGCGCATCGCCTCGACCACCCGGCGGGCGGCGCCGGGGCGGCGCAGGTCGCCGATCGCGCCGGCCGGGACGCCGAGCCTTTCCGCGAGGCGGGTCCCGGGCATCCGGCGCAGCACCGGTACGGCCGCCGCCGAGCGGGGGAACCACCCCGCGGGGGGTTGCAGGAACGCGGGGGCGACCAGAACGACGGCGGAGACCTTCCCCGGATTCCTCAGCGCGTGGCGCAGGACCGGCCCGCAGCCGAAGGAGTGGCCGACCAGCACGGGACGCGTCCTGACCGGCTCCAGCAGGGCGGCCGTCCAGTCGCTGAGGGGGCGGGCGGGCGAGGAACGCCCAAGACCCGGCAGGTCGGCGGCCAGCACGGGGGCGTCGAGCGACTCGCTCACGGCCGCCCACGAGTCCGCGTCCAGGGGAAGCCCGTGCAGCAGCACGTATCCGGGGTTCTCCCGCTCGCCGGTCACCCAGGTGCGGCTCCCCGCGACGTCCTGGAACCCGTACGGCCCGCGCGGCGGGACCTTCGCCCCGAACCCGGCACCGACCAGCCCGTCGACCCAGTTCCCGAGCACCTGTCCGACAGGGGGCATGCGCAGCCCCGCCCGTTCGGCGAAGGCGAGGGCCGGGGCGGTCTCGTAGCGGTCGCCGGACAGGAACGACAGCGTCTCAGGGTCGGTGCCGGTGAGGGCGCGGGGCAGCCGCCGTACCACGCCGACCGGGACCGACCCGCGCGGGGCGCGCACACCGAGGTGCGCGGCGACCAGCCTGACCAGTCCGGGCAGGTTGGGCGTCTCGTCGTCGAGCACCCAGTAGGCCTTCCCCTCCGTCTCGTCGTACTCGGGCACCGCGGCCATGAAGCGGGTGAAGTAGCCGACGTCGACGATCGGCAGGAAGACGTCGGGGCCGCCGGGTAGCACGGGCAGCCTCCCTCTCCACAGATCGTGAACCATTGAGGACAGGCCGATGAACTGCCCGGTTCCGATCACCGTGCTGGGGTTGACGATCGTCAAGGGGAGGCCGATCTCGCGCGCGCGGGCACGCACCGCCGCGTCGCCCTCCCGTTTCGACGCCTCGTACGCGCCGTCACGCCGGTAGTCGGCGGGGCCGCCGCTGACGCGGTAGCCGCTGATGTGGACCAGACGCCGCAGGCCCTGACGGGTCGCGGCCCAGTCCGCCATGTTGAGTGCCCCGGTCACGTTGACCGACCTCGCCTCGGCGGCGCTCAGCCCGAAAGCGAAACGGGCCGCGGTGTTGTGGACGTCGCGTACTCCCTCCAGGTCATCGCGGCCTTCGAGGCCGAGGCCGGGAACGGTCACGTCGGCGGCGACGATGGTCAGCCGCGTGGTGTCCACTCGCTGCTCGCCGAGCCAGGAGGTCAGCCGGTCTCCGGAACCGCGCAGGGCGGCGGCGACCACGCGGTTTCGCCGGAGCAGTTCGGCGACCAGGGAGCGTCCGATGAATCCCGCCGCGCCGAAGACGATGGAGTCAGGGGTCACACGATCACCTCATAATAGATCGGTCTACATATTTTATGGACAAGCTCATGGGCGGAGCCGCGAACGAGCGGATCTGCGGGGTTCCCGCCGGAGCGCCGTCAGGTGGCACCATCAGGTGGCGCCGCGCCCTTCCAGCCCCCGAGGCACCCTCTCCGAACGGCGCCTTTCGTCATCGCGCCTTCTAGCGCCGCGCCCCCTGGAGCAGCACCGCGACACGGCGTGCCACGCGGTCGAGCGGCTCCCGGCTGCGATGGGCCTTGGCCAGGAGCAGCGCTCCCTCGACCAGGGCGAGAAGGGTGGCGGCCGTGTCGGCGGGCTCGGGATGCCCGTCCGCGGCCAGCCGGTCGCGCAGCGTCTCCTCCCAGGAGCCGTAGACCTCCGAGCAGACCTCCTGCAGGGGGTCGCTGACAGCCGCCATCTCCAGGGCGACCGTGGCGACCGGGCAGCCCTTCCGCCACCCGGAGGCCTCGAGCCGGTCACCGAGCAATGCGAGCACCCCGGCGACCAGGCCTGCGGTGTCGGGGACGGTCTCGGCCAACTCCCGCACCATCCGGCCTATCTCGTGTCCCGCCCGCCGCACCGACTCTCCGACGAGCTGGTCCTTGCCGCCGGGGAAGTGGAAGTAGAGCGAGCCACGCGGCGCCCCGCTGGCCTCGAGCACCTGGTTCACCCCGGCTCCGAAGTAGCCGCCGCTCTCGATCAGGTCCTGTGTCGCGCCCAGCAACCGGCCCCTGGTCTCCTCACCCTTCCGTCCCATGCCTAAAAAATAGACCGGTCTTCTTATTATTGGCAAGCCCGCCCGCGAAACCGCCCTGCCGCGTTCCGGTCGCCCGCATCGGCCCGAGCCCGCAACTCCCCGATGTGAGCCGGTACCGGGACGAATACCCGTCTCGGCGTCGGCGACCTTGTCGTCCAGCAGCGCGCACAGCTGCGGGACGAGCCTTTCGATGAGAACGCTCAAGTCGACATCGCGCGATCTTCGGACGAGTCGACGGTTGCCGACGGGATCGCGAAGAAGGCCAGCGCTGCAAGAACCGCCACACTCGCCGCGAGCGCCAAAGCGCCTGGAAGAGACCACGTCATGACCGGTCCGGCAACCGCTGCCCCCAGGGCGAATCCGGTGATCTTCAGGCTGGCGCCGGTGGTGAAGATCTGGCCCCGCAGGTGTTCCGGGGCCTCCCGGTGGCGGACTACGAACAAGGCGGCCAGTTGGGGCCCCTCACCGATCCCCGCTATGAGTACGGCCACGATGAGCACAACCGGTTGACCCCACATGGCCAAGGCCAACGCGACAGCCTGGACAAGAGCACTGACCCAGATGATCGTGTCGGGGGCGACCGAACGAGGAAATCGCGCGAGTACGGCGTTGGCCACCAGGGCGGAGATCGCCGCGCAGGAGAGCAGCACCGCGCCACGTCCGGCCTCGCCCAGGACGCGCTCGCCCAGGAGTGGGATGCACACCATCAGCATTCCCTGGGCCATGCAGGAGACGACCGAGGTGAGGGTCGCTCGGGCCAGCGCCGGCCTTCCGGCGATGACCCGCATTCCGGCTGCAAGGTCGCCGATCACCGACGTTGCCCGAGCCTCCTTCGCCCGACCGGGAAGGGCGGGCAGCATCCACGCGGCAGGCGATGCCAAGGCGATGAGCACTACGGAGACCAGCACGGCCGTCGGGGCTCCCAGCGCCTCCGCCACGCCGCCGGCGAGAGCCGGACCAGCCAGACTCGCCACGCTGAACGTCATGGCATCGAGCGCGTTCGCCCGGGGCAGGTGGTCACCCGGCACAACACCCGGGAGTTGGGCCGTCCATCCGCCCGAAAGGGCCGGTCCCAGCAGCCCTGTCAACACTGCGATCAAGATCGTGACAGCGAACGGCAACCGCCCCAGGCCCGCGAGGATCGTCCCCAGCCCCGCCGCATACAGGGCGAGGCCCCCGGCAAGCAGGCGTCCCGGCCGTCCTGCTCTGTCGAGGAGCGCCCCGAGCACCGGCCCTCCTAGCGCGGCAGAAACCGTGATGCCCGCGAGCAGCGACGACGCGTCGACGGTCGATCCGGCCAGGGCGAATCCCGCCAGCATCAGCGCCGGTCCCGACATCTCGTCCCCGGCACGAGCTGCCACTGTTCCGGCGAGATAGAGGCGGAGTGAGTAACGCTTTTTCACCAGCAGGACGTTACGGGGGTAACGTAAAACGAAGCAAGATGCGTTACATTCCGCAGGTGTCCTTCAGCAGCGACGACTGGTCCACCCGGCACTCCGTTCTCACGATCGCTCGGCGCACCGCCGCCCTGATCAACATCCTCGCCGACAGGTGCCCCGACCCGGCCGACGTCGCCGACGTGCTCCGCGCATACGGCGAGACAGACCCCATCGGCCTCACCACCCGCGACGTTGCCGCGATGCGCGCAGCCGCCGCCCTACTGCGGCCGGTCTTCGCCGCCGAACACGCCGATGACGCCGCGGCCACCCTCAACCGCCTCCTGCAGGACCACACCGGACCGCTCCGCCTGACCTCGCACGGCGGCACAACCCCCTGGCATCCTCACCTTGACCATGACGACAACGCCTCCTGGGACGAGTGGCTCCTCGCCTCGTCCTGCATGGCCCTGACCGTCCTCGTCTGGGATCGCCAACGCCCGCCCGGCAGGATCTGCGCATCAACCAGCTGCCAGAACGTCTTCATCACCCAAGGCAGCGGTCCCGAACGCCGCTACTGCTCCCGCCGATGCGCGACCCGCGAACGGGTCGCAGCCCATCGACGCTCTCACTCCACCGAGCAGCCGAGCGAAATCGAGGAGGGAGCCCAGGGAACGCCACCGCCTGCCCGCGGCCGCATGACTGGCCGGCCACCCGTCTGACCGCCGATTACCCGGAAGAACTCCTCTGATGGCCGGCGGCGTGCCGCCCCGCATCGCCCGGATCGATCCGGCACCTCCCGTCTCAACCCACTGAGCCCTTGTCACCTTGAGCCGGAACGGACAATGTCCCTGCGCACCCGCGAACCGAGAGCACCCGACTCCACGGGCTTGGGCAGCCAGGAGCCGCCGTAGCGCCTCGAACTCCTCAACCCCCCGCCCAGCCCGGCGGAGATTCCCGGGATTCTCTGCTCAATAGAACGGAATATTTTGTTCCACAAGCTATATTGTCAGCATGGAGACCACGAGCACCCCGCCCCTGAGCGGCCGGAAGGCCCAGGCGGCCCGTAACGACCAGACGATCCTCGAAGCGGCGCGGGCGGTCTTCGTCGCCGACCCCGGCGCGCCGATCTCCGCCGTCGCGGAACGAGCCGGGGTCGGCATCAGCGCGCTCTACCGCCGATACGCCAGTAAGGAAGACCTGCTCCGCAAGCTCTGCTCGGACGGCCTGAGGACCTACATCACCGCGGCGGAGACGGCCCTGGCCGACGAGGGCGATCCCTGGACCTCCTTCGCCTCCTTCATACGCGACGTCGTGGACGCGGACACCCACTCCCTGACGATCAACCTGGCGGGCACCTTCACCCCCGACGAGAGCCTCTACCGTGACGCCGCGCACGCGAGCGAGCTCACCGTCCGGATCTTCGAACGCACGGTTGAGGCGGGAGCCCTCCGTCCCGGCCTGGACGTCGCGGACATGACGATGATCTTCGAGCTGCTGGCCGCGGCGCAGCTCGGCGACGCGGCCAGGACCTCCGAGATCAGGCACCGCTACCTGGCGCTGATGCTGGACGCCCTCCGCCTGCCCTCGGCCCCGCCGCTGCCGGGCCCGCCGCCGAGCGTCGAGGAGGTCAACCGGCGCTGGAACGTCTAGCGACGTCCCGCCCCGCCACCGAGGCCGGCCCCGCCGCGTCAGACGGCCGGCGGCCCGCTCACGCGGAGACCCCGAAGGCCCTGCGGTAGGCCGAGGGCGAGGTGCGCATCGCCTTGGCGAAGTGGTGGCGGAAGGTCACCGGGCTGTCGAACCCCACCGCGACCGCGATCTCCTCGATCGGCGCGGTAGTGGACTCAAGCAGCGTCAGGCTGGCCGCGACCCGCTGGGAGATCACCCAGCGCAGCGGGCTGATCCCGGTCTGACGGCCGAAGTGCCGGATGAAGGTGCGTTGTGACATGTGGGCGGCCTCGGCCATCCTCGCGACCGTGATCGGTTCCGCCAGGTGGTCCAGCGCCCAGGCCATCGTGGTGGCCACCGTGTCGTTGTCCTCGACCGGCGTGACCGGAGCCTGGATGAACTGGGCCTGCCCGCCCTCCCTGTGCGGCGGGATGACCAGCCTGCGCGCGACCGAGTTGGCCACGCCGGGCCCGTGGTCCTTGCGGACCAGGTGGATCAGCAGGTCGAGGCCCGCCGCGCTGCCCGCGCTGGTCAACACGTCGCCGCCGTCCACGTAGAGGACATCCGGGTTGACCTTGACCCGCGGGAACCTGCGCTGCAGCAGTTCGGCGTACCTCCAGTGGGTGGTCGCCTCGCGCTCGTCGAGAAGCCCGGCTGCCGCCAGCGCGAAGGCCCCGGAGCAGATCGATACGATCCTCGCCCCCCGGGCGTGCGCCGCTCGCAGCGCCGCGACCAGTTCCGGTGACACCGCGCCCCGCACGTCCGGCACCGCGGGCACGATCACCGTGTCCGCACCGGCCGCGACGCCGAGCCCGTGCGCGGCCCGCATGGTGAACCCGCCGACGATCCGCAGGTCAGCCGGGGTCTCCGCGCAGACCGTCAGCTCGTACCAGGGGACGTCGAGCTCGGGCCTGGCGATCCCGAAGATCTCCACCGCGCAGCCCAGCTCGAAGGGCGCCATGCCGTCGAAGGCGATGACGGACACGAAGTGGCGGGCACCACGCGGAACCGGCGGCGGAATCAGCATGGCGAAATCTTAGCGATAAGCGGCATTCACGCCACTGGTCGATCCCCCGCCTGCAACGGCACCATTTCCTTCGTCGGCCTCGGCCGCGTTTCCTCCCGCTCCCGACCATGGAGCACGACCACGCCCGAAAGGCCCCGTCATGTCCGTCTCCCTCACGGCCTCCGCCACCCCCTCCCCGGCCCCTGGCGCCGTCACCACGGTTCCCGCCGCGGAGAACGCCGCCGCGCTCGCCCATTTCGCCGCCCGCCTGGCGTTCGAGACCGACGTCTCGGACGTGGCCGCCGACCTGGCCTCGGCAGCCGCAAACGTCATCGTGATCGACTCGCGCAGCACCCAGAGCTGGCAGCAGGGGCACATCGTGGGAGCCGTACACCTGCCGACCGCCGAGATCGCCGCCCGCGCGGCCGAGGTGGTCCCGGCGGGGGCGACCGTGGTGACCTACTGCTGGGGCCCCGGCTGCAACGGCGCGACCCGCGCCGCCCTGGAGTTCGCCAGGCTCGGCTACCCGGTCAAGGAGATGCTCGGCGGTTTCGAGTACTGGGCGCGGGAGGGTTTCCCCGTCGAGACCTCGGCCGGTGTCTCACGGCACGAGATCGACCCGCTGACCGCTCCGGTCTCCGGCATCTCCTGCGCCTGCTGACGCGCCCCGTCGCCCCGGGCGCCACCGCGCCACCGGCCTGCCCTCTGGCTCCCCCGCCTCGGGCACGGCCGCGCCCCGGTCCCGCGCGGCGCGGGCGGTCCGGTCGGATCGCCGAACGGCCAGGGCCCGCGGCGCTCAGGCCTCAGGCTCCTGGCCGTTCGGCGAGAAAAGATCGACGCCGTTGCCGTCAGGGTCGTGGACGACGGCGTATCGCTGCCCCCAGAACGCGTCCCAGGGCTCCTTGTGTCCCTCGTAGCCACGCGAGACGAACTCGTCGTAGGCGGCGTCGACCTCGGCGGGAGCACCGAACCTGAAGGCGAGGGAGATACGGGAGCCGCCGCTGGGCGGCTGCCAGAGCGGGTCGAACGTGTGGATCGTCTCCACCGTGTCCCAGACGAGGCGCAGCCCGCCGGGCAGCACCGCCTCGACGTGCGGCTCCCCGTCGGCCTCCGCTGGCAGGTCCAGGCCCAACAGACGGTAGAACGCCAGCGACCTGGGCATGTCCGCGACGACGATGCCGACGACGTCCAGTTGAGCTTGCATATCGGTTTTCTCTCCGATCGGCGGAAGTGCGGTCGATCTGCGGATCGAGTTCACACGGCTCAACCTAGTCAGGACGTCCGCCCGCGGTCTTGCAGGAATCGGACACTCCTCAGGCGGTTCTCCAGCGGGAGGGTGCCCGGCTGACCACACCCGGAATCCGTGCCCCAGAGTTCCAAATGGCGCTAATTCCCCCATTTAGGCCATGCCATAGCGGACGGGAAGGCAGGATGATCACCTTCGACGCCGCTCGATCGGCAAGTGGCATCCGATGAAGGGATGAATGCGTGATCACGTCGACGAAGACGGTCCTCCTCGCCGCGGCGCTGTCCGTCGGAGGGCTCATGGCGGTCCCGGCCCATGCCGCGGCCGCCTCGTACACCCCGGAGGGCGTCTGCGGCTCCGGGTTCGGCAAAGTGAGCGACGGCAGCCGCCCGGTGAAGACCTCCTCCGGCAAGGTCTGGGGCTACGTCTACCTGCTCTACAACCGCACCACCGGATACAACTGCGTGGCCACGATCAAGACGAGCTACACGGGAACGGCCACGTACACCGCCGCGACACTGCAGACCCAGACCAGGCGGATCCGCGACGAACCCCTTCACACCGCGTCGAAGAAGGACGCCGCTCCGTTCAAGTACTACGCGGGCCCCGTGAAGCTCTACGCGAAGGGCTTCTGCGTCAAGTACTGGGGGGTTGTGAAGTCGCCCTCCGGCGAGACCGCCACGGGCGGCCGGGGCTCCTGGGGCAACTGCGGGTGACTGTGAGTGACCATGGATGACTGTGGTCAACCGCGAGTAGCCGCGCGTGGCCACACGGGTGGCCTCGGTCGATCCGGCCGGGGCCACCCATGCCGTCCCCCGCTCAGGGGACCCGTTCCTGTTCCCCTGACGGTCAGGAGGCGGCTGTCGCCCTGAGGGCGGCGATCAGCCATTCGAAGGCGGGGACGCCCGAGGGGAACGGGGGGCGCCCGTTGATGACCCCCAGCAACCGCCAGTAACGCTCGACCCGGAGGTCGGTGAACGTCTCCAGCCGGTCGGCCAGCTCGGCCCGCCGCCCGGCCGGGGTCTCCGGCGCGACGATCAGGTCGAGGACGGCCCGGCCCTCGGCCGAGCCCGGCTCGATCCCCGCCTCGAGCGCCCGGCCCGCGTGTTCCATGATGAGCCGCTGGTCCGTCCCGAACTCGGGCGGGTCGGCGCTCTGGCCCGCGACCGCCATCTCCCGCACCCGCCGCTGGAAGTCCTCGTCACCGACGAGCTCGGCCAGCTCTATCCACGCGTCCACCTGCTCCGAGCTGGGGTCATCCGGCAGTTCCGCGTTCACCTGCCGCATGCCGCTCGCGATGCCCGTCGCGGGTCCAGAAAGGTCGAGTCCGGCGAACACGCGGTCGACGAAGTCGTCGATGATCTGCTGCCGCTCCTGGGCGGACAGCCTGGCAAGTTTGTGCATCAGCAGTGCCTCCTCCATCGTGCTGCCGCGCTTGGCGACCGTGCTGAGCACGGCGCGGCGCAGTCGCAGGGTACGGATCTCCGCGTCCAGCGCCGAGACGTGTGTCTCGGCCACCTGGGCGACGGTCGTAGCGCGGCACAGGATCTCCCTGACGACGTCGAGGCCGAACCCGAGTTCACGGAGGGTCCTGACGAGATCAAGCCGGGCGACCGCCTCCGCGTCGTAGAGGCGGTACCCGCCGCCGGACCGGTCGGCGGGCGGGACCACGCCGATGTCGGACCAGAAGCGGATCGTCCGCACCGGCAGCCCGGTACGGCGGGCGAGTTGCCCGATGGTGAAAAGCTCCATGCCTTCGCTCACAGGAACCACTGTGCGGTCTCCAGCCGCTGGAGACTCAAGTCCCGCCGGGAATCGCTCCGCCCGCGAATCGTGCCCGGCCGAGCCGGACCGGCACATCGGTGTGACCGTGGAACATGAAAACGCCCTCCTCCCTCGTCGTTCCCCGTCACGAAACCCGTGCTCCGTGACGGCTCACGCACCAGGAGACACAGGACGGCGGAGACCGGAAACACGAACGGGATGCCGGCTCCGCCGCCGGCACCCCGCCCTGACCTGGTATCTCACCCCCGAGGGGGTTCTCGCCGTTGATCACCCCGCTGTGGGAAGAACCCCCGGGGCGATCAACGGTGCCGTCACCACTGCGCCGGGCTGATGTTCTCGGCGATGACCCCGCCGCCACTGTTCCAGACCCGCACCCGGCTGTAGTACGTCTGGCCGCTGCTGTACCACTCGGACTGGGAGCCGAGCCAGCCGGTGTGGCAGCTGACGCTGGTGCTCCTGATGGTGGACAGGTTCCTGTCCACCAGGGCGACGGACACATGGTGACACCCGGACGGGATGCTGTTCAGGTAGCCGTCGGCGACCACGTTACCGCTGCTGACCACGCTGATGCAGGCCCGTACGGTCGCGCCGTTGCAACCGCCGCCGCCCGCCGCGTTGGCGGGGGTCGCGGTGAAGGTGGCCAGGGCGGCGCCCGTGGCGCCAAGGGTCACGAGTACGCGATACAGCTTCTTCACAGTTTCTCCTCAGTCAAAAACGGAGCGGTTCCAAGTGACGTGGACGTTCAAGCCGAAGGACGACCGGGGATCGGCGACCACCTGGAAGACGGCCCCGGTGCGGTCGACGACCTGGGTGACCCCGTTGCCTTTCACAACGGCTTTGCCACATCGATCACGCTAGGGAAGGAGGTCCTCGAACCGTCCTCGTCACGTCCTCACGCCCCGATCGCCGCCGTGCCCGGCATGAGACCGCGCATCCGTCGTGCCGTCGCCCTGACCACCGCCGTACTCGGTGTGAGGTCGCGAATACGTCCTGATCGCGGAGACCCATGGCGGGTCCTCGCCACGTACTCATCCACGCGAACGCTGATCACCTTGGCGCCCTACACTTGCGCCCGACGGGAAATGACGCACTTTGTGTGCATTCGATGGGCGGGGGCAACGCTCGTTGGCTATGGTCTGGTTTGGCATCCTGGGGCCGTTGGAGGTCAAGGTGAACGGCCGCCCGATCACACTGCACGGACCCCGGCAGGAGCGGGCACTGGCGGCGCTGCTCCTCAGCGCCGATCAGGTCGTCCCGATCGACCGGCTCGTCGACGTCGTCTGGGAGGAGCCTCCGGCCTCGGCGCGACGGCAGGTCCAGGACCTGGTCACACGGCTCCGGCGGACCCTGGTCGCCGCGGGCGCCGCCCCCGACCTCATCACCACCCGGCGAGCCGGTTACCTGTTACGGCCGGACGACGGCGGCCTGGACACCGGCACCTTCACCGGCCTGGTCACATCCGCGCGGGAAACCGTCCCCGTCGACGCCGCCGCGGCCGTCGCCGGATTTCGCGGGGCGTTGCTGCTGTGGCGAGGCAGGCCGCTGGCCGGCATCGACGGCCGGGCATTCGAGACAGCGGCGGAAACCTGGCAGGAGCGGCGGCTGGCCGTCGTGGAGGAGTGCCTGGCGCTGGAACTCTCACTGGGCCGCAACCGTGAGGTGGTCGCCGAGGCGATGGCGCTGGTCGAGCAGCACCCTTTCCGGGAGTCCCTGGTAGGGCTGCTGATGCGCGCGCTGCACGACGCGGGCAGGCTGGCCGACGCGCTGGAGGCCTACCGGGCGTTGCGCGGACGCCTGGCCGACGAGCTGGGACTCGATCCCTGCGCCGACCTGAACCGCCTGCACGACACGCTCCTGTCCTCGGAGCCGGAGGCCCGCGAGCCCCCCGAGCCTCATCCCCGTGACGTCTCCGCCCCCGTCACCGTCCGCGCATCGGCCGCCCCGGCGTCGCAGGCCAGACAGCCGGCGGCACTGCTGCCGCTGGACGTGTACGGCTTCGTGGGCCGTACCGCCGAACTGGAGCGGCTGGACGCCCTCCTGGACACGGCCGAGTACCAGCCGACCGCCGTGGTCGTCTCCGCCCTCTCGGGCACCGTGGGCGTGGGCAAGAGCACGCTGGCGGTGCACTGGGCACACCGGGTCCGCCACCGGTTCCCCGACGGGCAGCTGTATGTGAACCTGCGGGGGGTCGCCCAGGGCAGGGCGGCGACGCCGAGCGAGGCGGTGCGGGGGTTTCTGGACGCGCTCGGAGTGACCGCCGAGCAGATGCCGCGCACCCTGGAGGCCAAGGTCGGCCTGTATCGCAGCCTGCTCACCGACCGCCGGATCCTGGTCGTGCTGGACAACGCCCGCGACGCCGAGCAGGTCCGCCCGCTGCTTCCCGGCTCACCCAGCTGCCTGGTGGTGGTGACCAGCCGCAACCAGTTGCCCGGCCTCGTCGCCGCCGAGGGCGCGCACCCGCTGTGCCTGGACCTGCTGACGGACGCCGAGGCCCGCGAACTGCTGGCCCGTCGCCTGGGCGCCGCCCGGGTCGCCGCAGAGCCGGAGGCGGTCGAGGAGATCATCGCCCGGTGCGCGCGGCTGCCGCTGGCGCTGGCCGTCGTCGCCGCCCGCGCCGCCATCCATTCCGGCTTCCCGCTCGCGGCCCTCGCCAACGAGTTGCGCGAGGCGCGCGGTGGCCTGGACGCGTTCGACGAAGGGGATCCGGACACGCAGGTCAGGGCGGTGTTCTCCTGCTCCTATCACGCCCTCGGCCCCGGCGCGGCACGACTGTTCCGGCTGCTCGGCCTGCATCCGGGGCCCGACATCGCCCTGGCCGCCGCCGCGAGTCTCGCCGGGATGCCGGTGGCCCGGGTCCGCCCGCTGCTGGCCGAGCTGACCCGCGCCCACCTCCTCACCCAGCACGCCCCCGGCCGCTACACCTTCCACGACCTGCTCCGTGCCTACGCCACCGAGCTCGCCCACGGCCTCGACCCGGAGCCCGAGCACCGCACCGCTCTGCACCGCCTGTTCGACCACTACCTGCGCACCGCGCACACCGCCGCACTGCTGCTCAGCCCGCACCGGGCCCCTCTTTCCCCGCCACCGCCCCTGCCCGAGGTCGTCCCGGAGGAGATCTCCGACCTGGGGCAGGCGCTGTCCTGGTTCATCGCGGAGCGCACCGTCCTCCTCACCGTGATCCCCCAGGCCGCCGGCGCCGGATTCGACACCCACACCTGGCAGATCGCCTGGGCCCTCACCGACTTCCTCGACCGCCGGGGATGCTGGCTGAACCAGGCCGCCATCCACGAGAGCGCGCTGGCCGCCGCGCGCAGAGCGTGCGACCTGGCCGGGCAGGCCCATGTCCACCGCGACCTCGGCTGGGCCTACACCCGGCTTGACCGTCACGACGAGGCCGACGCCCATTTCCGGAGCGCCCTCCACCTGTACGGCCGGCTCGGCGACCACAGCGGCAAGGCCGACACACACGGCACCCTGTCCACGGCGTTCTCACAGCGGGGCCGTCACCAGGACTCACTCCATCACGCCCAGCAGGCCCTCGGGCTCTACGAGGCCGTAGGTCATCGGGCCGGACGGGCCCGGGCCCTCAACGCGGTCGGGCGGCACCACGCGCTGCTCGGCGACCACCACAGTGCCCTCACCTACTCCGCCCAGGCACTCCAGGTTCTCAACGAACTCGGTGACCGCCAGGGGCAGGCCGACGTGTGGGACTGCCTCGGCTACGCCCATCATCATCTCGGCCAGCATCGGCAGGCCATCACCTGCTACCGGCGCGCCCTCGGCCTGTTCCGCGAGGCAGGTCACCGCTACCACGAAGCCGGCACGCTCACCCGTCTCAGCGAGAGCCACGCCGCCGCCGGTGACCCCGACGCCGCCCACGAGGCCTGGCAGGAAGCGCTGTCCATCCTCGACACGTTCAGCCATCCCGGCGCCGACCAGGTCCGGACCAGACTCGAGTACGTCCAGCCGAGCCGGTCGCTCCGCTGAACCCCGTAGGCGCCGGGAAAGACGAACTTGCCGACGTAGGTCTCCAGCGGCACGCCGTACTGCAGGCCGATGGAGACGGCGACGGAGAAGGCGTCCATGACACCCGCGAGGGTCGAGCCCTGCTTGGACATCTTCAGGAAGACCTCGCCGAGACCGCCGCCGTGTCGTAGAGGCGGTAACCGCAACCGGACCGGCCCGCGGGCGGAACCACCCCGATGTCGGACCAGAAGCGGATCGTCCGCACCGGCAGCCCGGTAGGGCGGGCGAGCTGCCCGATGGTGAAAAGCTCCGTGCCTTCGCCCACAGGGACCACTGTGCGGTCTCCAGTCGCTGGAGACTCAAATCGCGCGGAGGAGAACTTCGCCGGAGAGACCCGCCTCGCCGCCCCCGACCGGCACACCGGTGTGACTGTGGAACATAAAAGTTCCTTCTCCGTCTGGCGTCGGCTGTCACAGACCATGTTCCCCATGACAGGGCTCTGTCTGTGGCGAAGCGCGCCACAACACCGGAAGGCGGACCGATGACCGGGAATCCAGCGGAGGAGGACCCCTACGGCCCCGGACGGGGACCGGGGGCCGTGCGGCTGTCGCAGGAGGCCCTCTTCCTGGAGCGGATGGTCGAGGACCGGCGCCTGGTGATCAGGCTGCGGGTGTCCCGCCTGTACGGGATAGTTCTGGACCTTCCCTGATCCGGGGACGGCGGGCGACGAGGGCTGGGGGCCGGAACGGCCGGCCCCCAGCCCTCGCGCGGGTGCTCACCACCGAGTTCCCGTGACCCCGGGGCAGCGCGCTCAGGGCTCGCGGCCCATCACCCCGTGTCACCCCGTGGTTTTCGGGGAGGTCGTTCGTCTCAGTCGCCGGCCAGGCCGAGCGGGCCCGTGAGCGAACGCACGGGCACGCCGGGATCCCGGGTCAGGAGATCGTGCTCCAGGCGTGCCGCTCGATCGGCCGTGATCGCCCGGGCCGCGTTCGATCGGAACTTCTCGACCAGGTCGCCGGAGGCCATGGCGCCGGCGGTCGCCGGGTCGAAGGAGGACTCGCGCTCCGCTCCGGAGCTGAGCCGGACCCTCACCCGAGCGGCGACCGGCCCGAGAGACCGATCGACCGACGTCGTCAGCCGGTCGGCGAGCCTGCGGGTCTCGAGGTCGGCACGGTTCAGGGGGTCGTCGAAGTCGGAGACGCCGAGGTGTCCGGTCGCCAGCGTATGGGCGACGCAGTAGGCCGTGCTGAACTTGGCCACCTGCGCGTCGCCCGCCACGGCCGGCTTCAGCGCGAGCTCCGCCGCGAGCGGTCCGATCGTCACGTGCACGGCCTCGATCTGCCCGCTGCCTCCGGCCTCCTCTCGAAGCTCCAGGGCCGAGCGAACGGCGCCGTGGATGAGATAGCAGCACGGGTACGGCTTCGGCACGACACCGTCTACGGCGTCGTCGCACCGATCGCCCCACCGCAGGAGCTGGAGCGCGTCGGCGCCCAGGAGCCTTCCGACGAGCCCGTTCGAGTCGGTGAACCCCTGTGGAGCCGTGATGTTCGACGCCGAGAGGAGCGCTGCCGTGGTCGCGTTACCGGCGCTCAGCCCGACCTGGATGGGCTTGGTGTCGGTCCCGAAGCTCGCCGTCAGACCCATCGCCGACGTCGCAGCCAGTTCCGCGGCCGTGGCGGCCTGCCGGGGGTCCTCGCCCAGCATCCAGCCACCGGCCGCGGCCGCGATCACCGAGCCGAGGACCGCGGTCGTGTGGTAGCCCGCGCCGTTGAGCAACGGGCCGATCCGCTGGCTGAAGGCGGTGAACCGGAGGCCAAGGGCGTACGCGCGGAGGAACCTCTCGAAGCTGAGGTCCTCTCGCTCCGCCAGCGCAAGGCAGACCGGCACCAGAACACTGGAGACATGAACGAGTGAGGCGCGGTGCGTATCGTCGAAGTCGAGCGCGTGGATCGCCGCCGCGTTCGCCGAGCTCGCCGCGATCGCGTCGCGTCGCCGGGCACCGATCACCTGCGCTTCTGCCGACGACGCGGAGGACAGGCCCCGCAGTGCGGTGGGGGCCGGGTGCGGGTGGCCGGCGAGTCCGGCCCCGAGCGCGTCCAGCACCAGCAGGCGCAACCGCGGTGTCTCGACATCGCCGGCAAGCGAGGTCGAGAACAGCGCGAACTGGTCCCTCAGCATCAAATCGGTTCGCTCCTGACTCGGCCGGGCCGGCTGATCGGACGGAAGATCGTCTCCCTGACCGCCTCCGTGAAAACCCGCTCCGGGGAGGCGGCGGACTCCGGCTGGACCGCCGAGATCCCAACATAGGCGAACGACCGGTCGAGACCCGAGTTCTCCCCCCACCACCACGAACCGCCCCCATGGTGTCGTGCCTCCTCCGCCGCTCGCGCGATGTCGGACGAGCTGTCGAACCAGGCGACGTGCAGGCGGGTGCTCTCGTCCGCCACCGGGACCGGCGGAAGCGGTTCGTGGAGAGGGCTGATGAGGTCGCGGGTCCAGTCAGTGATCTTGTCGGCCCAGCGGTCGAAGCCCCAGGTGCTCACGTACTCGGGAGTCGAGAGGGCCTCCGGTGAGTCGAGGAGCCAGACGGCGAGATAGTTCACCTCGACGTCCAGGGCACAGGCCTTGAAGCGCTGCACGTTGCCGAACAGGGGAAGGGCCAGCATCTGCGCCATCTTCGGGCCGTTGTACCAGTCGTTCCACTCTTGCTCGAGCTCGGGGCTGCGGAAGTTGCAGCCGACGGCGTAGACGGTGCTCACGATTCCTCCTTGGCGACAACGGTGTCACGGTCCAGGTCCGCGGAGATCGACGCGCCGGCGCGGAAGCCGAACACGAGCGCGACGGCAAGCCCGCCGACGTATCCGCCGCGGGGGCCTCCCTGGATCCCGCCTGTGCAACTTCCCGCCGCGTAGAGACCTCGCAGCGGTGCGCCGGACGGGTCCAGGACCCGCGCCGACTCGTCGGTGGCGATGCCACCCATCGTGAAGGTGATCCCGGGCACGACGCGAAGGGAGTGCAGCCGACCGGCGATCTTCGGCTTTGCCGGGCTCTGGTTGTGGGCCGCGATGGCCGACCGCAGCTCCGCAGCGTCCATTCCGCCGGCCGCGGCCAGGTCGTCGGCATTTTCCGCCTGCAGGTGCGGGCCCCCTCGATCGACCAGATCGGGGTTGGGTACGGGCGTTCCGTAGGGATCATCGGTTCCGGCCGTGTTCCACAGGGTGTCGTCGAAGATCACACTCAGGCCACGCGGATCCTCGTGCCGGACCAGCTCGTTGACGAGCTGGACCCCGTTGTCGGCCGGGGTGGCCACCCGGCGGCCACGCCGATCGACGAGCAGACCCTTGAGGCACAGCTTGTCGACCGGCGGATACGGCCAGAGCAGGTCGTTCTCGAAGGCCCCCGAGGAGACCATGTGTCCGTAGACCCGCCCCAGGCCGACCGCGCCCGCGCCGTTCTCGAGTGCCAGACGGATGCCGGTACCGGTCGACGCGGTGGACGCGCGCAGGAACGCGCGCTCGGCCGAGGACCCGACGTACCTGGTCAGCAGCTCCGCGTTGTTCTGGAACCCGCCGTCCGCGATCAGTACGGCCTGGGCGGGGAAGTCCCGCCGCGTCCCGGCGACGTTCGCGCCGACGGTCCAGCCCTTGTCCGAGCGCCGTAGCTCGTTGACGACCGCCGAGGGCACGATGGCGACCCCCCGCTCGCCTGCGATCTGGTAGAGCAGCCGCATGGCCTGGTCGGGGCCTCGCTCCTCGACGTGCCGCGACCCGATGCCGATGGGGGTGTGCGGGTAGATGGCCTGCTTCATGTACGGAACGTCGGCCGCCTTCGGCCTGATGTCGACCCCCTGCAGCCTGAACCACTCCAGCGCCTCCAGGGAGGTGTCGGCCAGGGCGCGTGCGAGCGCCGGATCGGCCTCGCCGTCGGTCTCACTCGTGATGGCCTGAAGCAGGACCTCCGGGTCGTCGTCCATGGGGCGCCAGGCGACGTGGAGCAGCCCGCCGCTGAGTCGCGCACTCCCGTCTCCACCCTCCGTCGCACCTCGTTCGAGGACGGTGACCGAAGCCCCGGTCTCGGCGGCCCGCAGGGCGGCTACGAGCCCGGCGAGGCCGCCTCCTACCACAACCAGACGACGTCCCATCAATCCACACCTCTCCTGTCAGGCGGCGACCGGCCGCGGTTGCGAACCTAGTACACCAAGGATACAACTGTCCAACATTAGCCAAAAGGTGTGAAGGTGGGTGGCGCGCCGGAGCGCGGCTTTACAGGCGCGGCACGTGTGAGCCAGCCGGGAAGTGCACGGAAGGTGGGCCGCCCGATCCCTTGACAGCCATAGCCGAAGTGGCCATTGTTCAACATTAACGCGGCCGTCTCGACGCTCCAAAGTAGCTCGCCATACGGTCGTTCATGGAGGAGGAAAGAAGATGGAGACCCGACGTTCGACGCGTGAGGCGTCCTTCGCCTTCGCCGGGCGCTACGGCGTTGTCATGGCGTGGCTGGTACTGATCGTCTTCTTCGGCATCCTTCTGGGCCCGTCCTTCCTGGCGGTCAGCACCTTTCAGACGATCTTCGGTACGCAGGCGGTGCTGCTCATCCTGTCGCTGGGACTGATGGTCACGCTCGTGGCCGGAGAATTCGACCTCTCGATCACCGGCGCCATGAGCATCTCGGTGATGGTCGTAGGCGTCCTCAACGTGCTTCATGGCTGGCCGATCTGGCTCGCGGCCCTGGCGGCACTCGCGTCGGGGGTCGCCATCGGCACGATCAACGCGCTCCTGGTCGTACGGCTGGGGATCAACTCCATCGTGGTGACCCTGGGGGCCGGCACGTTCTGGTCCGGAGTCGGACACGGCCTGTACGAGACGACGATCCCCGGGGTCGACACCCGCCTGAGCACGGTGGTGAACACCCGCCTCCTGGGGCTTCCGCTCGGCTTCTACTACGCCGTGGCCGTCACCGTCGCGCTCTGGTACGTCGTGGCCCTGACCCCTCTCGGACGGTACCTGCACTTCGTCGGCGCCAACCGAACCGTGTCGCAGCTGTCGGGCATTCGGGTGGATCTCATCCGCGGGGGGTCCCTGGTCGTCTCGGCCACTCTTGCGGCGATCGCAGGCATCGTGCTCGTCGGAATGCTGGGCGCCTCGACGCCGAGTGCCTCCTCGGCCTATCTCCTGCCCGCGTTCGCCGCCGTGTTCCTCGGGACGACGACGATTCAGGTGGGGAAGTTCAATCCCTGGGGGACGTTCGTCGCCGTCTATTTCCTCATCACCGGCATCACCGGACTGCAGTTGTACGGCTTCTCGGGGTGGGTGGTCGACGTGTTCTACGGCGGCTCACTGGTCGCCGCGGTCGCGCTGTCCCGGATCTTCGCCCGGAAGAGCACCGCATAGGGGGCACTCGGCAGTGCAGGCGTTCTGCCGCCGCAGGCCTCGCACCCCCAGCGGAGAAGAAAAGAAAGAAAAGGAAGAGATTGATGGAATCGAAGATGACACCGTTGCGTCGGGCGGTCCGTTCACCACTGGTCGTCTGCGCCCCCCTGGTCGCCTCCATGCTGCTCGCGGGCTGCGGATCAAGCAGTGAACCGAAGAGTTCGGGGCCGACCAACGACAAGTGCGTCTCGACGGCCAAAGTGCAGGTGGAGGCGGCCAAGGCGCCCGTGAGGTTCACCTTCGACGGTCCTGCGTTCGACGCCTCGGCGGCGCGGGGCAAGACCGTCCACTGGATCGCCACCACGGGTGACCTCCCGTTCACCAAGGCCGTGTTCGGAGGCTTCGAGGCCGCGGCCAGGGAGGCCGGCCTCAAGGTGATCTTCTTCGACGGACGCGGGCAGACGTCGGAGCAGCTCCGCGGCGTTCAGCAGGCGGTCGCGGCCAAGGCCGACCTCATCGTCCTGCAGTCGATTCCGGTGGCGCTCATGGGCGCGGGGGTCGACGCGGCCAAGCAGGCCGGCATCCCGATCGTCGAGGCGTTCAACGCCGACTCGGCCGCGCCCACCAGCCCGGGCGCGACCGCCTCGGTGTCCTTCGCGTACTCCCAGGTGGGCAGGCTGCTCGCCGCGAGCGTGGCGGTCGGTTCGGGATGCAACGCCACGTCGCTGGCCATCAACTCGAGCGACGTGCCCGTGTCCGTGCCGGAGATGGACGGGGTCAAGGCGGGATTCCAGGAGCTCTGCCCCGACACGTGCAAGCTGGAGGTCCGCGATGCCCTGATCGCCGACTGGTCGACCAAGGTCGGTCCCCTGACGCAGAACGCGGTCGCCAACCAGAACGTCAACTGGCTGATTCCGGTGTACGACGGCATGGTCCAGTTCGTCACTCCCGCGGTGCGGCAGGCGAACGCGGCCGGAAGGGTCAAGATCGCGAGCTTCAACGCCTCTCCGGGAATCGTCGACGACCTGAAGACCGCCGACAGCCCGTTCACCGTCGACATCGGCGCGCCGCTCGGCTGGACC
Organism: Streptosporangium sp. NPDC051023; assembly: GCF_040689595.1. Lineage (NCBI taxonomy): Bacteria > Bacillati > Actinomycetota > Actinomycetes > Streptosporangiales > Streptosporangiaceae > Streptosporangium > Streptosporangium sp. NPDC051023. The sequence goes on from NZ_JBFBCE010000013.1 coordinate 147,404, forward strand.
GGCTGGGCCATCGCGGACCAGAGCCTTCGGATCCTCGCGCGGGCGACTCCGGTCGGTGACGAGAAGATTCCGCTTCGGATCTTCGATCAGGGGAACGCAAAGGACATCGACTTCAAGGGGGCGGAGTCCGACATGTACGGCGGAAGCTACCAGAACGAGTACAAGAAGCTGTGGGGTCTGGAATGACCGCAGAGGGTCTCCTGGCCGACGGCCCGGAGACCTTCGGCCCGCGGCCACCGGCGCTGGTGGCATCGAGGATCACGAAGAGCTTCTCGGGCCAGACGGTGCTGAAGGGCGTCGACCTCGACGTCCAGGCAGGCGAGGTGCACGGCCTGGTCGGCGAGAACGGATCCGGTAAGTCGACCTTCATCAAGGTGCTGGCCGGCTACCACGCGCCGGACGATCTCCCGGGAACCGCAATCACCGTCCACGGCGAGTCCATGTCGCTCCCCCTGGATCCGGACCAGCAGAGGCGACGCGGCGTCGTCTTCGTCCACCAGGACCTGGGACTGGTCGAGAGCGCGACCGTCACCGAGAACATCCGCCTTCGCACGCGGAGGGTCCGGTTCGGGTGGCGGGTCTCCTGGCGAGAGGAGAACCGGCATGTGGCCGCCCTGCTGGAGCAGTGCGGCCTCCGGGTGGAGCCTACGCGGCTGGTCGGCGAGCTCAGCCAGGTACAGCGGGCCCAGGTGGCGATCGCCCGCGCGGTCGATCAGCTCGCCGACGCCACGCGCGGCCTGCTCGTCCTCGACGAGCCGACCGCCTCTCTGCCCCGCGACGGCGTCGAGCAGCTCTTCGCCACGGTGAAGCGGGTCGCGGCCAACGGCGTGGGGGTCCTCCTGGTCACCCATCGGCTGGAGGAGCTTCTCGAGAACACTCAGCGGGTCACGGTCCTCCGCAACGGCGGCAAGGTCGCCTGTGAGGCGACGGAGTCACTCGACGAGGCCAGGCTGACCGAGCTGATCCTCGGACAACCGCTCGGCGAGTTCTATCCGCCTCCCCACGAACCGCAGGAGGCGGTGATCGCCGAGTTCGCCGACGTGCAGGGCCGGGACGTGCGCCCGACGTCGTTCACGGTCCGCCGCGGCGAGGTGGTCGGCGTCACGGGGCTCATCGGCATGGGCTGGGACGAGCTGCCGTACCTGTTGTTCGGCGCCAAGCACGCCACCGGTGGCACGATCCGCACCGCGGCGGGCGAGCAGGTGAGGCTCCAGAGCCTGAGCCCGAGGCGGGCCATGAAGATGGGCTTCGCACTGCTGCCCGGAGATCGATTGGCCGAGGCGTCGGTTCAGTCGGCGAGCGTGCGGGAGAACCTGAGCATCGCGACGATCGGCAGGTACTTCACGCGGGGCGTGGTCCGGCGGAAGCTCGAACGCGCACGGGTGAAGAGCCTCCTGCACGAGTACGACGTCAGGCCGCACGGGACCGAGCGGGCACTGTCGACACTCAGTGGCGGAAACCAGCAGAAGGTACTGATCGCGAAGTGGTTCGAGACCGGACCGAGTCTGCTCCTGCTCCACGAGCCGACCCAGGGGGTCGACGTCGGCGCACAGTCACAGATCTACCAGCGGATTCGCGACGCGGCGCAGAAGGGGCTCGGCGTCGTTCTCGCGTCAGCGGAGTACGAGCACCTGCCGCACATCTGCGATCGGGTGCTCGTGTTCCGGGAGGGCAAGGTTGTCAGTGAGCTCTCGGGCCAGGCGATGAACCGTTCGCGCATCGCGGCGGACAGCCTGCGCCCGTCGACCGAGGTGAACGGGAACGGTCCCGGTTCCTCCGTACGGATAGGAGTAAAGAAGTGACCGACGCAGAAGCAGGGACGGATGTGACCCGGCCCCGGGACCTGATCGGGTACGGCCGTCACCTACCCCAGGTGCGCTGGCCGAACGGCGCGAAGGTCGCGGTCAACTTCGTCATCAACTACGAAGAGGGCTCAGAGCACTACGAACGCCTGGGAGACCGGAGCACGGACCGGATGGCGGAGCTGAACTGGTACCTGCCCTCGCCCCACCGGGACTTCGCGATGGAGGCGGTGTACGAGTACGGGAGCCGCGCGGGAATCTGGCGCCTCCTCAACCTCTTCGGTGACTACTCGGTCCCCGTCACGTTCTTCGCGACCGGCATGGCCCTGGAGTTGAACCGCGAGGTCGCGGCCGCCATCGGGGAGCTCGGCCACGAGCCGTGCTCCCACGGATACCGGTGGAGCGAGCCGTGGCACATGTCGCGCGAGGAGGAGGCCGAGCAGATCCAGCGCGCGATCGAATCGATTCGCGAGACGACCGGCACGCGCCCCGTGGGCTGGTACTGGCGCTACAGCTCGACCCCGTGGACTCGCGAGCTGCTGGTCGACGACGGCGGGTTCCTGTACGACTCGGAGACCTACAACGACGATCTTCCGTACTTCACCAACGTCTCGGGCCGCCGCCACCTGGTCATCCCGTACACGCAGACGTACAACGACACGCGGTTCGCCGTCGCAGAGGGGGGCTTCGGCTCGCCCACCGACTTCTTCGACTACATGCGCCGAGGTCTGGACGAGCTGCATCGCGAAGGGGAGGCGGGCTTCCCCAAGATGATGACGATCGGACTCCACGCGCGGCTGGCCGGTCAGGCGGGCCGGGCGAACGCGGTGCGCGAGTTCATCGAGTACGCGCTCGGCAAGGGCGACGTGTGGTTCGCGCGTCGCGACTCCATTGCCACCTGGTGGATCGACCACAGCGCCGAGTGGCTGTAGCCGCGGCTGAGACAGGGGCGGACGAGAGTGAGCAGGCTCTTGAACAAGACCGCCGTCGTGACAGGAGCCGCCCGGGGAATGGGAGCGGCGATCGTCCGGCGATTCGTGCAAGAGGGCGCTGCGGTCGTCGCCACCGACGTCGGCGACTGGACGGCCGAGGTCGACGGTGAGCTCGCCGGTAGCGGCAGGGTGACGTTCGTGAGCGCCGACGTCACCTCCCCCGGCGACTGGGAGCGGGTTGTCGGTCAGGCGGAGGACGCCCACGGTTCGGTCGATGTCCTGGTCAACAATGCCGGCATCCTCGGGTCGGGCAAAAAGGTGCACGAAGAGGACATCCCTGGCTGGGACCAGGTTATGGACGTGAATCTCAAGGGGGTCTTCCTGGGAATGCGGGCCGTTCTGCCGGGGATGCTGCGTGCCGGCGGCGGCTCGATCGTGAACACCTCGTCGATGTGGGGCCTGGTAGCGGCTCACGACTTCGCGGCGTACCACGCGAGCAAGGGGGCGGTGAGCCTGCTGACCAAGAATGCCGCGGTCACCTACGCGGACCGCGGCGTCCGGGTGAATTCCGTGCATCCAGGCATGATCGACACTCCCATGAACGCGACCATGCCGCAGGACGCCGCGAAGTGGATCCTGGACAGGATTCCCCTCGCTCGCGCCGGCCGACCCGCCGAAATCGCGGAGGCGGTCCTGTTCCTCGCATCCGACGAGTCTTCCTATGTGACCGGGGTCAGCCTGCCCGTGGACGGCGGCTTTGTGGCCATGTGAATCGTTGCCGTCGTAAGAGCGCGACGGATGATCCGAGCAAGAAGGGGAGTGACGGGATGAAGGAACTGCACGGCAAGCAGGTCTTCGACCGTTTGGACGAAGTACTGGATCCGGTTCATTGCGCGATCTTGAGCATCGACATGCAGAACGATTTCCTGCACCCGGCGGGAAAGGTCGCGGAGGCCGGCAAGGACGTGTCCGCGATGGGCGACCTCGTGACGTCGTGGAGGCGATTCATCGCTCGTGCGCGTGAGCTCGAGGTTCCGGTGTACCACGTGCGGCTTGTCGATCTGCCTCTCGGCGCCAGCGACTCACCGGCCTGGCTCCGCTCCAAGTATCTGATCGCCAACGTCGACGAGTTCGTCGTCGAGGGCACGTGGGGTGCGGAGTTCTACGATGGGTGCGGTCCGCTCGACGCCGAGCGGGTGGTGACCAAGCATCGTTCGAGTGCGTTCACCGGTACCGATCTGGACATGCTGCTGAGATCCAACGGGGTGAAGACCGTCGTCGTCGTGGGCGAGCAGACGCCGGGATGTGTCGAGGCGACCCTTCGCGACGCCTCCTACCACGACTACTACAACGTGCTGGTCGAGGACTGTGTGGCCGCGCATGACCGCCGCCTTCACGAGCTGACGATGGAGGTGCTCAAGGCCCGCCACGACGTCGTGCCCGCGGAGGAGATCGTCCGCATCTGGGCCCGGGCACGGGCGGCCGCTTGAGGGGCTGCCGCCCGCGTCGGCGGTGCCGTCGGGCCGCGGTCGATCACAACGCTCCCTCATGCATAAAAGCCGACATTATAGGAATCATCCTGGTAGAGGCATCTGCGAACACCAGAAATCCCACACAAATCTGCACTCTGGTTGATATCAAGATGAATGTCCGACATTATCCTTCCATGCTGGAGATGGAAAGACGTCCCCGACCCTCAGGCCCCCTGACGGGGACCGTGGTCGCAGACATGACGACTTCCTACGCCGGCCCCACGGCTTCCATCGGATACTTCGACTCGCGGGCGGCGACGAATGAGGCGTACGTCGATCGCGTGTGGTTCCGGACCGGTGATCGTGCCGGCGTCGACGAACGTGGCTGGCTCTCGCTGAGCGGCAGGACGAAGGACATCGTCATTCGCGGCGGCGAGAACATCCCGGTGACGGAGATCGAATCCATCGTCTTCGAGCACCCGGACGTGCTGAGTGCGGCCCTCGTCGGAATCAGCGACGAACGCCTGGGGGAGCGCCTTTGCGCGGTCCTGGTGATGCGACCGGGTGTCGAGGATCTGTCGGTGGAGGGCCTCGCCGCCTTCCTGCTCGCCCGGGG